>JAFYQY010000007.1 GCA_017559685.1 Alistipes sp. | reverse complement strand
TCAAAGACCATCAGCTCTACACCATCGGAGCAAAGCTACGAACTGCCTGCTCCGACGCCTATTCTCGGTTCGATTATCGTAAAGAGTACGCCTGCGATGGCAACCGTCTATATCGACAACAAGCAGGTGGGCAAGACACCATTGGTACAGGATATTCTTATTGGTAGTCACGACATTACAGTCAGAAAAGAGGGTTTCAGAGACCAAATTAAAAATATCGTCGTCAGCGAGAGCAAAACTACAGAGGTCGAGTTTGCACTCACAGCTAACCAGGTACAGAGCGCAAGCCAGCCAAAAACCGCTACAACGGTTGGCAGCAGTTCAACAAATATTAGCACCAACAAAGGACACGTTGTTATCCCAAATGGCGTTACCGAAATTAAAGCTGAGGCATACAAGGGTAATACCGAGTTAAAAAGTATTATCATTCCGAATAGTGTAACCGAGATTCAAGACAACGCTTTTCTAGATTGCAAATCGCTGGAAAGCATAACTATCCCTAATAGCGTTACGAAGATTGGAAAAGATGCATTCAAAGGTTGTTACCGCCTAAAAAGCGTACATATCTCCGATTTGTCCGCTTGGTGTAAAATAGAGTTTGCTGATATTCTTAGCACCCCTTTGCGTAATGGTACAAGTCTTTATCTTAAAGGAAGATTGGTTACATCATTAACAATTCCGACTGATATTACCGAAATAAAGCCGTATGCATTCATGGATTGTTTCTCGCTGACAAGTGTAACTATTCCTAATAGCGTTACCAAGATTGGAAGTTTTGCTTTCTATGGTTGCAGATCGCTGACAAGTATTACAATTGGCAATAGAGTTACTTCGATTGGAAGTTATGCGTTTGATGGTTGTACATCGCTGACAAATATCACTATTCCGAATAGCGTTACCAAGATTGGAAGTTGTGCTTTCTATGATTGCAACAAGTTATCAAAAGTATATTGCACACCGACCACGCCGCCATCAGGATATTATATAAAGGATATGTTTAAGAACAATGCTTCGGGTCGTGTAATATATGTACCACGAGCATCGGTGAGGGCATATAAAAAAGCCTCTGTCTGGAGCGAATATACCAATTCTATCGTCGGCTACAACTTTTAGGTGTTGAAAGCGAAATGAAAGAGAGTGGAGAGATTTCTTCACTCTCTTTTTCTTCATAATAGATGACATTGAATAACATTGAATGACAGGCGCTCGCTTTGCTCGCTGAATGGCAAAACAACAAATAATTTGGGGCGCCTGCCTTTAAGCAGTCATCAGGCTGCGAATGCCATTATATGCCATTCTTTACTACAAGCCAAGACCGAAAAACCAAAAGTTCTCAACTTTCAACTCTCCACTCTCAACTTTTTTTTCTATCTTTGCATTGTAAACAACTACATTTTTATATGGCTTACAATCTTTTGAAGGGCAAGCGAGGCATTATCTTCGGCGCATTGAACGAGCAGTCAATTGCGTGGAAAGTGGCCGAGCGTGCTGTCGAGGAGGGTGCGCAGATAGTACTCACAAACACCCCCGTAGCATTTCGTCTCGGTGCGATGAACTCATTGGCAGAGCAGTGCAACACCATAATTATACCTGCCGACGCAACCTCGGTAGAGGATCTTCAGAACTTAGTCGATAAGGCCGTGGAGCACCTCGGCGGAAAGATAGATTTCGTACTCCACTCGGTGGGTATGTCGCCCAACGTGCGTAAAAACATACTGTACGAGGCGATCGACTACAACAACTTCTTCAAGACAATCGATATCTCGGCTTTGTCGTTCCATAAGCTCTTGCAGGTACTCTACGAGAAGGATGCAATGGCGGAGTACGGCTCGGTGGTAGCGCTTTCGTACATCGCAGCACAGCGTGCAGTCGAGGGGTACTCGGATATGGCTGAGGCGAAGGCGATGTTAGAGAGTATAGCTCGCTCATTTGGAGCAATTTACGGTCGTAAGCGCAAGGTGCGCATCAACACTGTATCGCAGTCACCAACCTTGACCACCGCAGGTCAGGGCATCGCAGGAATGGCCGATATGTACAACTACACCAACGACTTCTCGCCACTCGGCAACGCTTCAGCTAAGGAGTGCGCCGACTACGTTGTAACGCTCTTTTCCGACCTCACACGCAAGGTTACGATGCAGAATCTCTACCACGACGGCGGCTACTCGACAATGGGTATCTCGGCAGACATTCTCAAGAAGTAGAGTTCCCACAGATATAGAGAAATAGGAGCGAGGTTCTCGCTCCTATTGTAGTTCTTTATGGTATGCTTCTCGGTAGGCACCACTCGTCAGCGTTATTCGACCGCAATGCGTATAGCCGAGTTTCTTCAACAGCGAGCGCATCGCCACATTATCACGATGGGTATCAATGCGGATATCGGCAATACCCTGCTCCGCCGACAACTCCTCGGCATAGTGCAGAATCTCCTTCGCTATACCCTTTCGGCGACACTCATCAGCCACCGCAATTCGATGCACTACGGCGTAGCGATTTTCGTTCAGCCACCCCTTACCATACACCTCGTTATAGGTCGGCTCACCCGCAAACGAGATTACAAAAGTAGCAACAACAACTCCGTTATGCTCAACAAGATAATTCTCGCCACCCAAGATATCGCTTAATATAATTTCTCGTGTAGGATATCCATCCTGCCATTGGTCGATTTCCTGCCCACGAAACCAATTTTGTGCATCGGCAACCAGCTCCATAATACGCTCCACATCCTTCTCTACACCCTTGCGAAAGCGGAGATTTTTGCGAATGCCTTTCAGCTGGCGATTAAGCTCCGTCTCACGACCATTCGTAACCTTATTAAGCAGTGCGTGGAACTCCGCCGAGTGGTTATGATGTACCGTATGACACAACTCGTGCAACACCACAAACTCCTGCAAATGGGTTGGCAAAGTCATCAAAAAGAGCGACAGCGATAGGTTATTTTGCGAGGTACAGCATCCCCACTTCGAACGAGTGGCACGAATCGTCACACGACCATATTTGAAGCCATACTGTTGCGCCAAGCGCTCAACCATTGCGGGCAGAACTTGTTTCGCCTCACGGCGCAAAGTCTCAATCTGAGTTGGTGTATAATCGGCACCCTGCATCGCCCTTTGGGATATCTTCTCTCGCATCTGCAACACCCAATCGACCTTCTCCTCGAGAAAGCGCAGAGCCTTTGCCGACGAGATAAGGCGTGGATAGGACAATCGCACCTCGCCCGACGGTTTTACCGATAGCGAAATGCGACTTGTAGTCCAGCGCTGTCGCAGTACGACATCGCCCAAACGAGGGTGTTTGTAGATTTTATCCAATGCTTTAGACTGATGCTCCAATGCGCTGACGCACAACCTCGTAGATCATAATTGCAGCGGCAGCCGAAACATTCAACGACTCGATTGCGCCAATCATAGGAATTGCGAGCTGCTCATCGCACAACTTCAAAACCTCCTTCGAAATACCATTCTCCTCCGAGCCCATAACGATAACTGTAGGCTTGGTCAAGTCGGCATCGTACATCAACTTGCGACTATGCTCGGTAGCGGCAACAATCTGGAATCCATCGGCCTGCAACGACTTCAAAGTGTTGCGAATAGAGCCTACTCGAGCCACCGGAATACGGGTCAAAGCACCCGCCGACGAACGAATAGACTCGGCATTTACAGGAGCCGAATTCTTCAACGACGAGATAATACCGTGAGCACCTGCGCACTCTGCCGAACGAGCAATACCGCCGAAGTTACGCACATCGGTAACATTGTCAAAGACAATGATAAGCGGAGTCTCATCCTCAGGCACACGGTCCAAGATATCCTGCACCTCGACGTACTCGATAGCGGCAATAACAGCCACTACGCCCTGGTGGTTACCACGAGTCATACGATTCAACTTCTCGACAGGCACCTCCTGATAGTGGCGGCGATGGCGATAGCAGAGATCCTTCAAATCGGTCATCAACTGACCTTCGGCACCCTTGCGGATATAAATCTTCTCAATCTGTTTGCCCGACTCGATAGCCTCGGCTACGGGGCGAATACCAAAAACGATGTTTTCCATACTATTGCTGTTCTGTTATTTCCACTTCATACGAGGCCTTCTCCCACTCGTGCATCAAGTGGTCGTAGCGCCCCTTCAATTCGTCGTACGCCTTGTAATCGTCGGCGTTATACTCGGTTGCCGTAGCAAAACGTGCGTCATACTCGGCAATCTTCTTCTCGACCTCGGCCAACTCGGCCTCAATCATCTCCACATTCTTGCGGAGTTTGCGAAGCAACTTCTCCTGCTCCTTCTTCTGCTCGTAAGAGAGCTTTCCTGTCGATGCAGGCTCACTCTTTGCTGCAGCCGTAATGGGCGCCTTGCGCTCAATCTCTCGCAAGTTCTCCACCTTGCGTTTCTCGAGGAAGTAGTAGATACCACCCAGATACTCTCGCACTCCTCCATCACGGAACTCGTAGACCTTATCGACAATGCCGTCGAGGAACTCACGGTCGTGCGACACCACAACCACCGTTCCGTCAAACTTCTGCAATGCCGTTTTAAGGATATCCTTCGAGCGCATATCCATATGGTTGGTAGGCTCGTCGAGAATCAGCAGATTGTGAGGCTCGAGCATCATTCTCGCCATAGCCAAGCGAGAGCGTTCGCCACCCGAGAGCACCTTGACCTTCTTCTCGATATCCTCGCCTCGGAACAAGAATGCACCGAGAATATCACGCAAGCGAGTACGAATATCGCCTACAGCCACCCTATCGAGCGTGTCGTAGACAGTAAACTCACCATTCATCAAATCGTCCTGATTCTGCGCATAGTAACCGATGCTGACATTTGCACCAATCTTAATTTCGCCCTCCGACTGCGCCAACTCGCCAATCAACATACGGGCAAAGGTTGTCTTTCCCTCGCCATTACGACCTACGAGCGCAATCTTATCGCCCTTGTGAATCGTAAACTCGGCACCCGAGAATACTCTGTGATCGCCAAAAGCCTTACCAACACCCTTAATATCGGCGACAATCTGTCCCGAGCGTGGTGCAGGTGGGAATTTTATGTTTAGTGTTGCCAAATCCTCCTCCTCGACCTCGATGCGCTCCAACTTATCGAGCTGCTTGATACGAGACTGCACCTGATTCGACTTGGTAGGCTTGTAGCGAAACTTCTCGATAAACTCCTCGCTCTTTTCGATAAGGCGTTGCTGGTTTTGGTAGGCCGCCAGCTGCTGTGCTCGACGCTCGGCACGAAGGGTTACGAAGTGCGAATATGGCACCTTATAGTCGTAAATTTTACCCAACGAGAGCTCTATTGTTCGAGTGGTTACATTATCAAGGAATGCACGGTCGTGCGAAATCAAGAGTACCGCACCGTTGTAGTTTTTCAGATACTCCTCCAACCACTGAATAGACTCGATATCGAGGTGGTTTGTAGGCTCATCAAGCAAGAATATCGAAGGTCGACGCAAGAGCAACTTCGCCAACTCGATACGCATACGCCAGCCTCCCGAGAACTCTCGAGTAGGCTTCTCGAACTCCTCTCGACGGAAGCCCAAACCAAGCAGAGTCTTTTCGATATCTGCATCACGAGTATCGCCACCAAGAATGTGGTAGCGGTCGTTTGCATCGTTCAAACGGTGCAACAACTTCTCGTACTCCTCGCTCTCGTAGTCGGTACGAACAGCTATCTCGGCAGTCAATCGCTCGATCTCTGCCTCAATCTCCAACACCTCCTCGAAAGCCTTTGCCGTCTCGGCAAGGAGTGTGGTTGTATCGGCCACCTGCATCTGCTGTGGCAGGTAGCCTATTGTGCAGTCCGCAGTCTTGGTTACCGCACCCGAGGTGGGCTGCTGCAGACCTGCAATAAGTTTCAGTATTGTGGTTTTTCCCGCTCCATTTTTGCCGACCAAGCCGATACGTTCCTTCGGATTTACAAGGAACGAAATACCATCAAACAGCGTCCAGCCGCCAAAACTTACAGTGAGATTATCTATCGAAATCATTATGCGTTCAAAATATCAATTATCGCCTGTTCCTGATTCTCGGCACCAAACACCGACGAGCCAGCAACTACAGCATCTACACCCGCATCGAATACCTCCTTTGCATTCTTTGCCGAGATACCGCCGTCAATCTCAATCAAGCAGTTGTAGCCCTTCTCGTCAATCTCCTTGCGGAGTGCTCGCACCTTATCGAGCGAAGCAGGCATAAACGACTGACCGCCAAAGCCAGGCTCTACGCTCATTACAAGCACCAAGTCCAACTCAGAGAGGTAGTCGAAGATAGCCTCAGCAGGGGTTGCAGGCTTAATGCTTGCACCCGCCTTTGCTCCAGCCGCCTTGATCTCGGCAATCGCAGCACGAGGGTCAGCGCACGCCTCGTGGTGAAAGGTTACATAGTCGGCACCAGCCTCCACAAAACGCTTCACATACTTCTCGGGCTCGACAATCATCAAGTGCACATCGAGTACCTTATTGGTAGCCTTACGCACAGGCTTCATCACAGGGAAGCCGAACGAAATATTTGGCACAAAGACGCCGTCCATAACGTCGATATGTACCCACTCTGCTTGCGAGCGATCAATCATCTTGATATCTCTCTCGAGATTGCCAAAATCGGCCGAAAGAATTGAAGGAGCAACTATTCTCATACTCTTTTTCTATTTTTTCGCAAAAATAGGAAAATAAACTGAAAACGAAAAGCGGAAAGCGGAAAACTTGTAAAGTTTTTAGCTTAGAGTAAGAAACACCTACAGCGCCTTATGATAGAGCATTAGGCCATCGGAGTCGAAGCCGACCTTTTTGAAGAGAGAAACGCTCGGTAAATTTTCGGGAAGTATATTGGCGTAAAGGGTATGCAAACCGAGCGACTCTGCGTAAAAAATAGCAAGTCGCAATGCATTTTCAGCAAAGCCTTTACGACGATTATCTGAATCAAAGATTAAGATTGAAACAAACGCCTTTTCGCCATCGTATTCGGTGAGGTCGAGAGCGCCCAAACGCTCGCCTTCGTGCGAGCAAATCATCAGTCGCAACTGCTCGTTTTCGGCGAGCGAAAATCGCTGTTGATTTTCGATAAATTGCACCACATCCTCGCGAAAAAATTGCTCCTCGTAAACCCCATAAAGAGGCTCCGCCGAGGAGTTCTCCCATAAAAGGATAGTGTCGATATCCGAAGAATCGACACTACGCAAAACTATCTTTTCGCCCTCAATGCGGACATTCATAGCGAATAAGTTTACAAACCGATAACCAGATTGCGCATCAACATCGCAACGCCCCACGCATTGGCATTTGCGCCCAACTTCGAAACTCGGAATTTAGTATCCTTGTAAACCAAGCTCAACGAATACTTATTGGTTGCAGACTTGAGTGGCAACATAATATAGTCGCCCGCTGCTGCGAGGTTACCTCCGACGATAACACTCTCTGGGTTGAAGATATTAATCAAGAACGCCACCGCCTTGCCGACCTTCTCGCCCGCCTCCTCGATAAGCTCGATAGAGAGGTTGTCGTCGTTGCAAGCGGCATTTACGATATCGTTAATATGAATCTGCTCCTTTGCCTCGTAGCGCTTGCGGAGAATTGTATTTGCGCCATTACGCACGAGCTCGTTCATCTTCTCCTCGATAGCGATACCCGAAACCTCGGTCTCGAGACATCCCTTCTTACCGCAGAAGCAAATCTTCTCGTTGTCGAAGAACGGAATATGACCAAACTCACCCGCAAAACCATTCTTACCATAGTACAACTTGCCGTCGCTAACAATACCAATTGCAACACCCAAACCGAGGTGGAGATAGATCACATTGCTCTCGGTCTTTGAGCGGGAGAAGTTATACTCGGCGTAGCAACGAGCACGGGTATCGTTCTCAACCAAGACTCGCAAGCCAACTCTACTCTCAATAATCTCACGCAACGACTCGTCGAACGAGGTGAAGTAGTGGAAAGAGCGACCCTCCGAGGTGTTTACACGACCAACGATGCAGACGCCCAAACCGAGAATCTTAGTGCGATCGCAGTTACACTCATCGAGGAACTTATTGATATTTGCACAGATTGTATCGAGGCACTGCTCTCTGTCAGTCAATTCGAAATCCTCATATACGGTCTCGCAAACGAGATTATTCTGCATATCTGTAATTACGCAGGTCATACGGTCACGTCCAACGTGCACACCCGCAAAATAGAGCGTCGAACAGGTCAAGCCATAGACATTAGGGCGACGACCACCCGAGGTCTCAACCTTACCCAAGTCCGAAACAATATTCTCGTCGACCAACTCCTGAACGAGTTTGGTCATCGTAGGAATACTAATCTTCAACTCCTTAGTGAGTTCTGCAAGCGTAACCTCCTCATTTGTAACCATATAGGCAATGATGTTACGCTTAATAAGATTGTTCTTGTGCGACAAACCTTTATCGGTCGCCTGATTATTGAAAAAATCAATCAACGAGCTCATTATCTTCTGTTATTTTTTAACTAACCTAATGCAAAGATAATAAAAAAAGGCGAACTTCCGCCGCCTTTGTTAAAAAATTTTCAAAAAATATTTATAATTTTCAAAAAGTCGCTTTGCTCTCGACCGTCACATCGGGCGAAATTTTAGAAATTAAACCTTGCAAAACCGTACCAGGACCAAGCTCAACATAGTCGGTTATGCCGTCAGCGGCCATTCGCTCCACGATTTGAGTCCAACGCACCGGCGCAGTAAGCTGAGCGATAAGATTTGTCTTTATCTCCTCAGGCGAGGTGTGCGGCAATGCGTCTACATTTTGATATATAGGACAAATAGGTGTTTTGAAGTCTGCCGACTCAATAGCCTCAGCCAACTCCTTGCGTGCAGGCTCCATAAGTGGCGAGTGGAACGCACCACCCACAGGCAGAATTAAAGCTCGACGAGCGCCCGCCTCCTTCATCTTCTCGCAAGCCTCCTCAACCGCACCAACCGCACCAGAAATTACGAGCTGTCCAGGACAGTTGTAATTTGCTGCAACCACCACACCCTCAACGCTTTCGCATATATTTTCGATAGTCTCGTCTGGCAAGCGAAGAACTGCCGCCATAGTACCCTGCTCGACCTCGCAGGCCTTCTGCATAGCCATTGCTCGCTTCGACACGAGTCGCAAGCCATCTTCAAACGAGAGTGCTCCCGCTACGACCAACGCCGAAAACTCGCCGAGCGAGTGTCCTGCAACCGCAACAGGCTCAACGCCAAGCACCTTAGCAAGAATAACCGAATGGAGAAAAACCGCAGGCTGCGTAACCTTTGTCTGTTTCAACTCCTCGTCTGTTCCGCTAAACATCACATCCGTAATGCGAAAACCAAGTATTTCGTTTGCCGACTCGAACATCGCTCGAGCCTCTGCATTACTTTCGTAGAGTTCCTTTCCCATTCCGCAATATTGTGCACCTTGGCCTGGGAAAACATACGCTTTTTTCATATTGTATCGCTGTTTTTTGCCTTAAAAACTTTGCAAATATAGTAAAAAAGAGATAAATTTGCGCAGTTATAATAAATTATAAATCTCAAAAACAACCTATGAAGCCTAAATTTGGCATTTCAGTTCTATTGCTTGCAACTCTTTTTATTGCAGCAATCTCGTGTACAGTAAAAAATCCCGAGGTTACCAACACCGAGAAATTCGACATTAGAGTGTCGCAAATCGCATCCTCTACCACCGGCACAACAATTTCGTGGATAGACGACAAGGGCGACAACAAAAACTACACCGTAAAGGTCTATACCGATAATGGATGCACCAACCTCTACGAGGAGTACATCCTCGTATTCGGCGAGCAGGATGACAAGCGTTTCAGCGTTCCTTATCTCGACACAACTCGCAAGTACTACATCTGCGTAGAGAATGTATTGGGCTACAAGTCGAAGCCGCTCGAGGTTGAACTCGCAAATACATTCGTTCGTGGCGAGATTATATCGCAGAACTTCGACAAACTCTTCTGGGGTTACGACTATATCAACTCGGCAAATAGCGTTATTCTTGCCGATGAGATTAACCCTAAAACCTACAGCATCGACAGCTTTGCTGATGCTATCGCCGACTCACAGCCAACAACAAGCGTAGACGACTACGGAGGCCCACTATTCACCTACAAAGAGTCGATGCGCAACTTGATGGGGTTCGAGGGCTGGCCTAAGGGCGACGATGTACACATCCTTCCTGGCTGTGTAAAGCTCGGCTCAGCAAGAGCAATCGGAGTGCTCCGCACGCCAGACTTCTCATCGCTCGGCAGCGAGACCGCAGCTATCGACATTAGTTTCAGTGCAGCTATATATGCAACGAACTTGCAGGCTAACGGTGGCAAAGTCACTCTAAACATCGTAAAGGGCGACGGCACAACCCTCGCAACCAAAGATTTCAGTCTCAAGGGCATCAACGGCAAACCGGAATGGGCTCCTTTTTCGTGGAAAAATATCGGGGGTGTAACAAGCGACTGTCACTGCGAGATCAAGACCAACGATCAGACCCGACAGGTTTGTATAGACAACCTCAAAATTGTTCATCATTTGAACGTCCCTGAAGGAAATATCTACGGCTACACATACGACAAGACAAGCGGAAAGCCTATCGCAGGCGTTGCTATCAGCGATGGTTATACAGTCGTAGCTACTGACGCCAGCGGATTTTACACAATGAAGCCGAGCACCGATACTTGGCACATCTACTACTCTGTACCTGCAAACTGCAAGGTTAAGACATTCCAGCACGGCCCTAAGTTCTATGAGCGTTACAAGAAGGACATCCAAGAGTATAGCTTTGAGTTGGAGCTTTTGCCAAATGGCAAACCTGAGGAGAAGTTCGCACTTTTGACATTCGCAGATCCACAGGTATCAAGCAGCACAGGCCTTAATCGTTTCACAGGTGAGGCAATCCCTGCAATTAAGGCATTTGTTAAGGCTTCAGATATACCTTGCTACGGTATCACTTTGGGCGATGTAATTTCGACTTCGTCTACCGATGCCGACCACAATGGTACAGCAACCCGTGGCGACGCTACGCCGTATATGGAGAAGATGCGTGAGGCGATGCGTCCAAACACCGTAGGCTTCCCTATCTTCCAAGTTATGGGTAACCACGACTGCAACTACTTCGGTGCAAGTTGTCCTCTCGAGCCAGATGCTACAAGCAGCAACTACCAGTTGAAGGCACAACGAGAATTTGAGAGCACTTTTGGCCCTATCAACTACTCGTTCAACCGTGGCGATGTTCACATCATCGGTATGCGTGACATCTACTACGACAAGAACACTACAACACGCAACTACTCCACCGGCTTCCTCAAGTCGCAGTATGAGTGGTTGAAGCAGGATTTGGCGCTTGTTCCAAAGGATAAAATGGTTGTATTGTGCGTACATATTCCACTCTTCAGCAAGATTTCAAATAGTGGCGAGAGCGGTCACTATGTAAAGGAGGTTCACCAACTCCTTAACCAATATAAGGAGGCGCACATCATTTCGGGTCACACCCACTATCAGCGCAACTACATCCACACCTCATACGATATTTACGAGCACAATATGGGTACCGTATGTGGTACTTGGTGGTCGTCGAATGTTTGTGGCGATGGTACTCCAAACGGCTACGGCGTATTCGTAGGCGAGGGTAACACCTTCTCTGATTGGTACTATATGGGCTATCACGAGGGTATGAACACTCGTGACGACCAGTTGCGACTCTATCGAGGCAATGCGATTACAGGTGCAGCTCGCCCATCGTCAGCAAAGACCTCTGATGGTA
Organism: Alistipes sp.; assembly: GCA_017559685.1. The sequence continues at coordinate 14,266 of JAFYQY010000007.1, read as the reverse complement.
CAGGCTACTACTCATTCAACTTTGCAGAGGATGTAATCATCGCTAACGTATTCAACGCCGATGACAATTGGACGATTGAGGTTTACGAGGACGGCGTTAAGACCGGCGAGATGAAGCGTATTACAAATAGTAGCACCAGCTTCGACAAGTTGGTAGGTACCTACACAATGGACGACCCTCGCCGAATCAAGGACGGTACAATCGCTCCATACGATATGTGGACTGTTGGTATTCAGGTTGGCGAATTGAATCGTGTAGGCTCGAATGGTAGCTGGGTATACTGCTACCACCTCTATCAGTACACTTTGAAGAATGCCGATGCAAAGGTTGAGGTCGTTGCAATAGACCCATTTGGAAACAGATATTCGTCGGATAAGTTCGTAGACTACCGAGACAACAAGATGGGTAAAAAACCTTAGAACTAAAGAATGAAAAAGATTCTTACCATAGGCCTATCGGCTATTATGCTTTGCCTATCCTGCAATGTTGGTGGTTCAGATGTGGATCAACCCAACACGGCAGATAGCAAGCTAACCGTACTCTTGCCATCCGTATCCCGAGTTTCGCTTGGGAATATATATGGCGATAGATACCCTGTGGTATGGAATGAGGATGACCGTATTTTGGCAAACGGCATTGTCTCCGAGGCTATTGAGATTGACAAATCTTCGGCTCAGAAGGCTACATTCTCGTTCGGAAACAACGAATTAAAATTTCCTTGCAGCATACTCTACCCTCACGACTGCGAAATTAACGGCGACAACGCAAAAATCACATTCCAGGGAGACCAATACCACGACGAGAACGCCTTCGAGAAGGGGTTAGTTCCGATGTGTGGATATGCAAAGGATGACAAAGGCTCTATTCCTTTCAGCACCTTAGTCGGCCTGCTTCGATTGAAGATGAACGCAAAGGCCGAGGGCGTCAAGATCGCTTCGATAACCGTAACCTCGGAGAGTGGCAAACGTCTTTCGGGCGAATTTTCGCTCTATATGCCGACGTCGACCATAACCCCGACATCGAACACATCGACATCTATCACCTACCACCTTCCTGAGGGCTATACTCTATCAACCAAGGAGGAAAATGTATTCACAATCGTTGTACCGGCAACAAACCTCGGAACTTGCAACATAGTGTTTACCACCGTGAATGGTGCGACGATGAAGATGCGTTGGAACGCAAACACCATTAAGCCGAACTCTATTCACGAACAGAAACCTATAACTTTTGAGCAGAATACAACAGGTACTCTACAGCCACTACCTATCGAGGAGGATTCGTTCCGCCACTACTTCTCTACCATCAAGGGCTACGTTCGTGAGACTAACGGCAACCCTATCGCAGGTGTAGCAGTTAGTGACGGTTTCTCGGTTGTACAAACCGATGACCAGGGCTTCTACTCGATAAATATTTCGCAGGATGCGTGGTATGTATTTATTTCGGTACCTGCAGAGTACCAAATTCCGACCAACAAGTATGGATTGCCTTGCTTTTTCAAGAGCTACCCAGGTTTCTCGGAGTGGTTTGATTTCACATTGGATAGGCTGCCTGGCGGTAAGGAGACCGAGTTTATGCTCTTCGGACTTGCCGACCCACAGACAAGTAAAGATCACCATATAGAGCGTTTCTCGACAGAGGTTGCACCAGAACTTAAGGAGTACACATCAAACCTCGGCAAGCCTTGCTATGGTATCACTTTGGGCGATGTAATCTCGATGGGCTCGACCGACTTGACATACACCATTCTGCCGAAGATGCGTGATGCAATGCACGCCGACAAGATGGGTATGCCGATATTCCAGGTTATGGGCAACCACGACAACTGCTATATGACATCAAAGCATCCTGTTGCAGGAAACACCCCAAGAGAGCTCAATCTCAATATTCAGCGCTTGTTCGAGGAGACCTTTGGTCCTATCAACTACTCGTTCAACCGTGGTGATGCTCATATCGTGGGTATGCGAGATATTCAGTGGTCAATCAACAACGACGCTTCGGTATACAGCACAGCTTTCAGCGAGGAGCAATACAATTGGTTGAAGCAAGATTTGGCGGTTGTACCAAAGGATAAGGTTGTTGTTTTGTGCGTACACATTCCGATATACAACAACGGTAAGATTGGCGACGGCTCGTACAAGCAGGAGGTGCTTTCTCTGCTCGACGAATTTGCCGAGGTGCACATATTATCGGGTCACCTCCACTATATGCGCAACTACGACCACTCGCTTGTAAGCAGTTCTACTCACAAGAAGATTTACGAGCACGCTCAGGCGGCCGTAGACGGAGCGAGCTGGACAAGTAACATCAACGGCGACGGTGTGCCTAATGGTTACGGCGTGTACCACTTCGACGGCAATACAATCAAAGATTGGTATTGGAAGGGATATTCCGAGGGTATGGACTCTCGAGATTATCAGATACGACTCCATCGTGGAAATGCGATTACGGGAGCGCCTATTCCTACTAACGGTTCGAATAGTAACGGCACAAAGGGTTACTACCAGTTTGGCTACGACGAGGATATTCTTTTGGCTAACGTATTTAATTCAGATAGTGCTTGGAAAGTCGAAGTGTACGAGGATGGCGTCTATTCAGGAAAGATGGCGAGCCTTGCGACGCATCACGGAAAAGTGGCGTTCGAGGAACTTATCGGAAGCTTCACCTACGACGATCCTAAGCGAGTGCCTGCAGGAACAGAGTGTGGACGAGATTTTTGGTCGATAGGCATTCTCTGCGGCTACCTCGGAATGAATAACGGTGGTTTGTATTACAAACATTGCTACCAATTATGGAAATATAAACTCAAGAATAAGAACGCTAAGATTGAGGTTCGTGCAACCGACCGCAAGGGCAATGTCTACAAGTGCTCGAAGATAACCGAAGGCACCGATATGACCTATGCGTTGCACATTGACTAATGACTTAAGAATAGAGACACAAATTAAATTATATTATGGGAAACAAAATTAATGATCCTATTGCACGATTGATGGGTTTGCGCTATAAGTCGCACCCTTGGCACGGTATTGAGGTGGGCGAGAAGGCTCCCGAAGTAATTACCGCATTCATCGAAATGGTACCTACCGACACTGTAAAGTACGAGTTGGACAAGGTTAGCGGTTACCTCAAAATCGACCGCCCGCAAAAGTATTCGAACGTCATTCCTGCACTCTACGGCTTCGTTCCACAGAGCTTTTGTGGCGAGAGCGTAGCAGAGTACTGTATGAAGCAGACAAATCGTAAAGATATCGTTGGTGACGGCGATCCACTCGATATCTGCGTATTGACCGAGCGAGACATCGCACACGGCGATATCATCGTAAACGTTCGTCCTATCGGTGGTTTCCGTATGTTGGATGGCAACGAGGCAGACGACAAGATTATTGCCGTATTGCGTCACGACGTAACCTACAGCGGCTACAACGATATTTCGGAGTTGCCAAAGGGTGTTATCAACCGTTTGAAGCACTACTTCCTCACCTACAAGGATATGCCGGATTCGGAGTCACAGAAGAAGGTCGAGATTACCGATGTATTTGGTCGTGAGGAGGCTTACGAGGTTATCTCTCGTTCGTTGGAGGACTACAAGAACCACTTCAACGGTTTGGATGAGATTTTGCGTCACGTTTAATCTGCGGAGGTAGAAAACTATGTCAGTAGAGAGCAAAGTAAGAGCCGTAACTACGTTGCGACTCAAGGAGATGAAAGATCGTGGTGAGAAGATTTCGATGCTCACCTCATACGACTATTCGATGGCGAAGATTGTCGATGGCGCAGGCGTAGATGTTATTCTCGTAGGCGATTCGGCAGCTAACGTAATGGCGGGTTGGGAGACTACCCTACCTATCACACTCGACCAGATGATATACCACGCATCGTCGGTAGTTCGTGCCGTGGAGCGTGCATTGGTTGTGTGCGATATGCCTTTCGGAACATATCAGAGCGACTCTCAGGCGGCACTCGACTCGGCTATTCGCATTATGAAGGAGACCGGTGCCGACTCTGTAAAGATGGAGGGTGGCGAGGAGATTCTCGACTCTGTAAAGCGTATTTTGGCGGCAGGTATTCCTGTTATGGGACACCTCGGACTTACACCGCAGTCTATCCACAAGTTCGGAACATACAGCGTACGTGCTAAGGAGGAGGCTGAGGCCGAGAAGTTGGTGCGTGATGCAAAGTTGTTGGAGGAGGCTGGTTGCTTCGCTATCGTTTTGGAGAAGATTCCAGCAGCTTTGGCAGCTCGAGTATCGAAGGAGTTGTCGATTCCTACAATCGGCATTGGCGCAGGCGCTGCTTGCGACGGTCAGGTATTGGTTGTACACGATATGCTCGGCATCAACAAGGGCTTTTCGCCACGCTTCTTGCGTCGTTATGCCGACCTTCACACAATTATGAGCGAGGCGATTTCGCACTATGTGGAGGATGTTAAGTCGTGCGAGTTCCCTAACGAGAAGGAGCAGTACTAAACAAGATTTATTTGTAATGATGCAAAAAAACATTTTTTTGCATCATTACTCTTTTAACACAAAATATTGATTATCAATATGTTAGCAATACATGGGGGGGGGTATTCAACTATTCAACGAGACTCCTCCAATATCATGAAAGGCTTTCTTGCCATGTTAATTATATTAGGACACAATTCTATTTTAACTAAAAATATACCTGGACTATATGACTATTTATACTCATTTCATGTCCTCATATTTTTCATTCTTCCGTGGTTCTATATTGCAAAAGTTCCAACATGGCATAATTTTGCAAAACGTAGTGGTAAAATATGGTTTTGGTACCTCGCATTTTTTGTAGTGCAAATCATATTCTATCACATGCTCTTTGATACAACATTTTCCCCTACCGAAACTGCTAAGGCATTTTTTCTAGGAGGACACTCTTTGCTAAAAGAAACAACCGGATATATGTATCTATGGTTTATGCCTGCATTTTTCTTTTCAATGCTTATTCGAGATGTATATATCATAGCAAGTAAGGCTGTTCGATATGCAATGATTGCAATATCATTAATTGTAGTTACCTTCTTTGCTTTTCACGCCTACACACAAGATATTGCTATTATTCAAGGTATCTACTTTGCGGGACTCGGTATTATCACATCACAAATACAGCTACCAAAACGTAATATATATCGTTGGTTAATCGTACTTTTATTTGCAGGATGTAGTATCTTGATATTTATGGACTCCATAAACATAGTCATTAAGCCATTGATGCCTTTAGTTGCATTTTTTGCAATTTGGAGTATTATAGAATGGAGCAAGAAATATATCATTTGGTTGCAATCAATTGGTAATTTATCAATGTTTATATACTTGACACACCCTTTAATATTCCAATGTCTCTTACGCATAGTACCAAACAACTATTCTCCAATAGTATATGGATTTATCATTTTCGTATTAACAACCATTATAAGTATTGTTGTATCATGGTGCATTCAAAAGACAATTAAGAGTATACCTATTATAAATAAATATCTATAAAGAATGTTAATTACCTTATAACAAAAAGAGCCACCGCATGCGGTGGCTCTTACTATTTACTATGTATCGGACTACTCTACCCCTCCCGAAAAGAGATGACGAGCAAGTTCGCCGACTGTATTTATTCGAACAACCTCGATGCCCTTAATCTTCTTGCTTGGCAATGCCGCATAGCCCGAGACAACAATCTTCTTGAAGCCGAGACGTGCCGCCTCGCTGATGCGCTGCTCGGTACGTGGCGCAGGGCGCACCTCGCCCGAAAGACCAATCTCGCCCGCAAGAGCGACACCATCGTTTATAGGGCGATCGAAATACGACGACAATACTGCTGCAACAACAGCCAAGTCGAGACCCGTATCCGAGACCTTAAAGCCACCTGCAAAGTTTAAGAACACATCCTTCTGGAACATCTTCAAGCCCACACGCTTCTCCAAAATCGCCAACAGCATATTCATACGGCGAGAGTCGTAGCCCGTAGCGTTGCGCTGAGGTGTGCCGTATGCCGCAGTTCCGACTAACGCCTGAACCTCGAGCAGATATGGACGGATACCATCTACCGTAGCCGCTACTGCAATACCCGACAATGGCTCGTCGTAGTGCGAGAGAAGTACCTCCGAAGGGTTTTCAACCGAGCGCAAGCCCTTCTCGAGCATCTCGAACACACCAATCTCGAAGGTTGCTCCGAAGCGGTTTTTGATACCTCGCAAAATGCGATAGGTATTATTTCCGTCGCCCTCGAACTGCAACACAACATCTACGATATGCTCTAGCACCTTCGGGCCTGCAATAGTACCCTCCTTGGTAATGTGACCAATTATAAATACAGGTGTTCCGCTACCCTTTGCGTATTTCAACAGCGTAGAGGCACACTCACGAATCTGCGATACACTTCCAGCCGAAGCATCGACGAGGTCGGTATAGATGGTCTGAATCGAATCGACAACCACCATATCGGGTTTGATTGCCTCGCACTGCGCAATGATATTCTCGAGCAGAGTCTCGGTATAGACCACGCACTCCTCGTTATGAATGCCCAATCGCTCGGCACGCATCTTAATCTGCTCGGCCGACTCCTCGCCCGAGACGTAGAGCGTACGCAAGCCATTCTCGGCCAGAGCGAGTTGCAGGGCAAGGGTTGACTTTCCGATACCTGGCTCACCGCCCACAAGGATAATCGAGCCAGGTACCAAACCGCCACCGAGCACTCGATTGACCTCGCTTTGCCCAACATCGATGCGCTTTGTTGTACCCGTCTGGATATCCTGCACTCGTTGCGGTTTAGCCTTCGGCACAGCCGATGAAGTGACCGCCGCAGCCACCGAGCTACCCTTCTTCGCTACGACCAACTCGTCGAATGTATTCCACGCTTTACACGAAGGGCACTTTCCGAGCCACTTCGGTGCATCGTAGCCACACTCACGACAAACATAAGCCTTTTTTGCCTCTGCCATAATAGTCAAATTAGTTTACAAACAGTTTGTAAATATCGTTGCCGTTAGCAAAGAGTACCAACGCTAAAATCAAGCCCATACCGATATATTGAGCAATCGTAAGCACCTTCTCGCTAACCTTGCGGCGAGTGATCATCTCCCACAAAGTAAAGAGCATATGTCCTCCATCGAGACCTGGAATAGGGATGATATTCATCACAGCAAGGATAATCGAAAGGAACGCAGTCATCGACCAGAACTGATACCAATCCCACTCTGCTGGGAAGATATTGCCAATAGCGATAAAACCACCCACCTCTTTGTAGAGTCCCGAATCGGGCTTTACGATATTTACGAGTTGTGTCCAATAGCTCTTTATTCGGCTTGCAGTCAGGCGAGCACCTGCAGCAAACGACTCGAAGAAGCCATACTCCTTCGAGTGAATGCTTGTGAGATTGCTAAGAGTAAACTCCTTAGCAAAAACGCCCAACTTGCCCTCGGCATTTACAGGGACAATCAAAGCGAGAGTATCAGCACCTCGCACTACCTTCAGCTCGGCATTCGAGCCCTTCAACAAGGCAAGTTGCTCGGCATAGTTGCCAAAGTGAGGTATCATCTTATCGCCCACACCAATTATGCGGTCGCCCTGCTGAAGACCCGCCAAAGCAGCGCTCTCCGATGCAATGCTATCGATAACGAACGGATGCAACGGCATATAGAACTTACCCTCCTTGAAGGTCTTATCTTCCTTACGTACGGTATTGTGGAGATCGTTGTCGATTACAAACTTGTGTGCTACGCCATTGCGGAGAACCTCAACCTCGCAATTATCCTCAACAAAGAGAATCTTCTCGTAAATCTCTCTCACGTCGGCAATCTTATCGCCACCAATCGAGACGATGCGGTCACCATCCTGGAAACCGAGTTGCTCGGCACTCTCGCTAAATTCATAGCCATACACCAACTCCTCGTTAGATGCGTACTGAGAGCCGTAAGCGAACGAAATACCGCAGTAGATGAAGAATGCCAACACAACATTCATCGTAACACCAGCTACAAGCACAAAGAAGCGCTGCCAAGCGGGTTTTGCACGATACTCCCACGGTTGTGGAGCCGAAGCCAACTGCTCCTTATCCATACTCTCATCGACCATACCTGCAATCTTGCAGTAGCCACCGAGAGGCAACCAACCCAAGCCATACTCTGTGTCGCCCCACTTCTTCTTCCAGAGCGAGAAGCCCCAATCGAAGAAGATATAGAACTTCTCGACACGAATCTTGAAGATTCTTGCCACAATGAAGTGGCCAAACTCGTGAACCGCCACCAAGAGGGTGAGGCTCATAAAAAATTGTAAAACCTTAATTAAAATATCCATATCAGTCTGTTATTATATTTTCCTATCTAACGGTTATGTGGTAACAATATTGCTTGCGTTCAATCTTAACATAGCAGCGTCCCTCATTACGAAGTTCGTGCAGTGTTTGAGCCAAAGCCAAGCGCAATTGGTAGTTTTCCTGCTCGTTATCTCCATCCTGACCAAAACGGACATACGAGATATCGACCGTAGTGGCATTGCAGTGGCAAGAATCGGACGATGCGTTGCCATTCACACGCTTCAGCTTTGCAATATCCTCGTTGGTGCGGAGAACACTCGTTACCACAAATCTCGCACTCGACTGTGTCTTTGCTTGGAGCGAAGCTGCGATATCGTCAAGCAACTTTGCCATCTTTGGCACAACGTATGGCGACGAGTAGGTCAAGTCACGCACAACGTAGTTTGCATTAGTCTCTATCTTCTTTAGTCTCTTCGACGATTGCAACTGCGAATACTTTCCCTCAATCTCGGCTCTCGACTCGAAGGTCTCAAGTCCATTTGCTACGGCTGCAGCCTTCTGCTTATCCTGCATATCGTTGAAATGTCGCTCATAGTCACGAGGTCTACCCGATAGCGGTTTGTATGATGCCGAAATTTCACCTTTCTGCACAGTTTTCGGACATTCCAAAGATTTAGCTTCTGGAAGATTTACAAACAGTAGTATTGCGATGCAAAGAGGTGTCAAATGCAAAGTAAAGACGTGAGTAAAAAACCTATTTACACCGCTTCGCTTGCGAACTGCTTTGACTACCATCACAAAGTATACGGCAAACAACGCATAGATGAGTATCCAAAGTATCAAGTGTATATCCAAGCGCCGGTAGGCGCTACACATTGCCCAGAAGAACGCTCCTAAACATACTAAGGTTATAAGATTGAATACTCTCTTAAAGGTTTTTACCTGACTATCTTTTGGTTCCTGGCCACTCATTACTTCACTAACTTATAATTTCAGATACTCGTACGCCAAGCGTCTCGACTCGGCGTCAATCTCGGCATACTCCGACAACGAAGGAGTTGCTACGAACTGCGCCTTCTCGAGTGCATACTCTATCGACTTAACAATATCGGTATAGCGACATCTTCCTGCAAGGAACGAAGCAACGGCCACCTCATTTGCGCCATTCATCGTAGCCACCGCCGAGCCACCACGTCGCAAGCAGTCGTAGGCAATGCCCAACGCAGGGAAACGCTCGTGATCGACCTCGTGGAATGTAAGTTGCGAATATTGCCTAAAGTCGAATGGCGGAACGTCTCGCATCGCACGCTCGGGATACATCAAGGCTACACTTATCGGTGTACGCATATCGGGCTCGCCCATCTGCGCCTTTATTGAGCCATCCTCAAACTCAACCATCGAGTGGATAATCGACTCTGGGTGTACGACAACGTCTATCTTCTCGGCTGGAGTACCAAACAACCAATGCGCCTCGATAACTTCAAAGCCCTTATTTACGAGTGTTGCCGAGTCGATCGTAATCTTTGCGCCCATATCCCAACGAGGATGACGCAACGCCTGTTCGGCTGTTATGTCGGCCAACTGCTCCTTTGGAACATTGCGCAACGCACCACCACTACAGGTGATAATCAGACGACGCAAAGGCGAGTGCTCACCGATAAGGCACTGGAATATAGCCGAATGTTCCGAGTCGATAGGCAAAATAGGAGCCTTATTTGCTATAGCCATAGGCATAATAGTAGCACCACCCACCACCAAAGTCTCCTTGTTGGCAAGGGCTATGCGCTTGTGTGTCTCGATAGCTCGAGCTGTAGGTATCAAGCCAGCATATCCGACCAAAGAGTTTACCAATGTATCGTAGTTCGAAGCACCAGCCACAGCCGCAATCGAATCTTCGCCCGCAAAGACCTTTATCGGATAGTTGGCCAAAGCCTCGCACAGAGGTTTATAGTAGTTTTCGTCGCCAATAACCACCGTATTCACATCGAAGGCGATAGCCTGCTCGGCAAGTTGCTTCCAATTGCGATGCGCTGTGAGGGTTACAACTTCGAATCGGTCGGGATTTTCACGAACGATATCGAGCGTCTGAACACCTATCGAGCCTGTTGAGCCAAGTATTGTAAGGCGTTGTTTCATCATTTAGAAGATAATATAAAGTTCTGGGTTTACGGCTTTACCGTCACGCCAAAGTTCAAATTCGAGTACAGATTGTCCGTCGGCAACACTTCCTGCATAACCTATAGCCTGTGCTCCTTGCACACGACCTCCCTTTGCGACAAATACAGCCGAGAGGCGACGATATACCGAAAGGTAGTTATCCTTGTGCTGAATTACGATTGTGTGCTCCGACTCGGGTGACCACTCGCTCACAACAACCACACCATCTGCCACGGCCGACACCTGAGCATCCTTAGCGCCATTGATACGCACACCGAGAAGGTTCTGCGAATTGAATCGCTCCGACACAATGCCATACATCGGCGAGAGCGCATTCAGCGAGTTCTGAATTATACGATTCGGGCTCGAGCCAATAAGGCGGTAGCGCTCGTCGTTCTCCATCTTTTGACGGAGGAGCGAATCCTCTTTCGACGGAGAGACAAAGCTCTTATTGCGCTGCAATGAGTCGGTCTTAATCGACTGCATAGTCGGCGACTTACCGCTCAACACCAGTATTCTATTCTCATTATAAGTGAGCATTTCGTTCATCTTGCGCTCCAACGAGTCGATACGAACAATACTATGCATAAGCATCTCACGTGAGCGACCTGCGTGGGTACGGTAACCCGGCATAACGTCAAGCAGCGGAGTGTATGCAACAAGTATGAGAAGCACGCCAAAGATAAGCGATACGACAGCAATACATATCGTTGTAAGCATCATAGGCGAAAGGTCGGCACGCCAACGCTCCTCGCCATTATTCTGCACCGAGATATGACGCTTGTTGGTAATGTTGCCAAACCACGAATTTATGCGCTTAAAAAGTCCCATTTCAATAAAAATCTGTTTAACTCGGTAAAGATACGAATTAAAAGTTAAATTTAAAAATTTAAAGTTAAAAGTTGGGAATTATTACACATTATTGGAAATAAGTTGCTACATTTGTAAAATAAATTGCACCATCAAAGGATAGAATTACTATTAAACAACCAACAGATATGAAGACTAAAAGTTTAATCATCTCAATCTTTATGGTATGCGCAAGCGTGCTGAGTGTTTCGGCAGCTAAAAAGAGCGTAACCGGAACTGTAACTTGCGAGGGCAAAGGCATTGCAGGCGTGGTAGTTACCGACGGTGTAAACATCACAAAAACCGACGCAAAAGGCGCTTATGCTTTGCCTACAAAGGTAAAGGATCCACATTGCCAATTCGTTCACATTTCGATTCCTTCTGGCTATGAGGTTGAGCGTATCGGCAATGCACCACAGTTCTACAAGCGAGTTGATCCAAAGGCCAAGAAGCAGTCGTTCGACTTCAAACTCACAAAGGTTGATCAAAGCGTCTATTCGGTGCTCACAATCGCCGATTCGCACGTTTGCGGTGGCGTAAACAAGCGTAGTCACAAAGATGACCGTGAGCGCTATCTCTCAACTCTTGTTCCTGCACTCAAAGAGCGTGCTGCGCAGTGCGAAGGCCGAGTTTATCTACTCTCATTGGGCGATATGACTCAGACAGCTTCTCGCCCAGGTTGGAAGGGGCGCACAACAGGCTATTCGATGAAAATGTATATGGAGGATACCGACGTCAATTTTCCTATCTTTAACGCAGTCGGCAACCACGACCACAACCACGCTCCAAAGGGCGAATATTTCAACGACGAGACCGTCTACCAGTCACGTGCAGATTACCACCGAGACTTGGGACCTGAGTACTATTCATTCACTCTCGGACGTGAGCACTATGTGGTTTTGGACAACTCGTTTATCCTCACAAAAGACTCGGGACCCACCACAAAAGAGGGCGCCGTAAAGGGCTATCAGATAAGACTTTGCAACTATCAGAACGAGTGGCTCAAAAAGGATATTGCAGCTCTCGACCCATCAAAAGTTGATCGCATTATCGTAGCAGCTCATTGTGGCATTTTCGGCTATAGCGGCAAATTCAATATGATGTACGCAGAGGAGTTTTTGAAGACATTTGCAAACTACGAGGTTATCTGTCTCGTAGGTCACCACCACGCCGAGCACATCGTAAAAAAGAAGATTGACAATCGTTGGGTTTATCAGTTTATGCACTCGTCTGCTGCAGGTACCGCTTGGTACACCTACGACAACTGCGAAGGTGCACCTGCTACCATCGCCGACTACACTTTCAAGAATGGCAAAGTAAGCCGCACACTCGTGCCTTATGGCGACAACAAAGGCTTGACATACCGAGTATACGACAACGCCGACCACAAGTGGCACTACCCTATCACAGCCCGCACCGGCACAAAGAGCAAATACGAAACCGAGAAGGTCGAGGCGACAGCCGAAGACAAGCCCGCAATTCTCGTAAACATCTGGGGTGCTTACAGTTGCAAATTCACAGAGAACACAGGCGGAAAGGGTAAATCGACAAAGCGATGCTACGACCTCAACTACCGAGATTGGTATTGGAATGCACTCAATCGAAGCGAAGCTGGCGAGATTCCTGTCGGCGAGCGACTCTACAAAGCTAATTGGCAAGAGCCGAAGCGAGGCTACCACATTTGGCGATATGTTCCAGCCGACGCCGAAGCCACTATTCACGTCGTAGCAAAGGATGCTTTCGGAAATATCGTGGCAGAGTTCGACACCAAGGCTAAATAACAAAACTAAACTACAAGACGAATTAAGGAGAGAAAATTTCGGTTTTCTCTCTTTTATTTTGCATTTTTGTGAAAAGTATCTATCTTTGTGAGTATTTTATACTCAGTGTGCATATACATTAACAATTCATAAACAATAAAAACTTTTAAGATTATGGTAAAACCTACACTTTTGGTACTTGCTGCAGGTATGGGATCACGTTATGGTTCTTTGAAGCAGATGGACGGCGTTGGCCCTAACAACGAGGCTATTATCGACTACTCGATTTACGATGCAATCCGTGCAGGATTTGGTAAGGTAGTATTCGTTATTCGTCACTCTTTTGAGAAGGAGTTCAAGGAGATTTTCACCCCTGAGCGCTTTGGCGGTAAAATTGCTGTTGACTATGTATTCCAGGAGTTGGACTACCTGCCAGAGGGTTTCTCTGTTCCAGAGGGTCGTGAGAAGCCTTGGGGCACAAACCACGCAGTTATGCAGGGTGCTACAGCAGTTCACGAGCCATTTGCAGTTATCAACGCTGACGACTTCTACGGAACTGACGCATATCGTGTAATGGGCGAGTATCTCGCACAGCTCGATGGCACAAAGGGTCAGTACGCAATGGTTGGTTACGAAGTAAACAAGACGTTGTCGGACAACGGTACTGTTTCACGTGGTGTATGTACTGTAGACGAGAATCGCTATCTCACTTCGATGGTTGAGCGCACAAAGATCGAGCGTAACGCTGAGGGTACTATCGTATTCCACGATCTCGGCACCGACGAGCCACTCGAGGAGAACACTCCTGTTTCGATGAACTTCTTCGGTTTCACCCCTGACTACTTCGCACACTCAGAGGTAGAGTTCAAGAACTTCCTCGCATCTGACGATGTTAAGACTAACCTCAAGGCTGAGTTCTTCATTCCGTTGATGGTTAACAAACTCGTTAGCAGCGGCGAGGCTAAGTTGAAGGTTCTCGAGACTACATCGCAGTGGTTTGGCGTAACCTACAAGGAGGACAAGCCGATGTTGGTTGCTAAGATTGAGAAGTTGATTGAGGAGGGTGTATATCCTCGCAATTTGTGGGAGTAAAAAAGGGCTATTAGCCATTAGCTTTTAGCCATTGGCTTTTACCATTTTTCATCTTTATTTATTTTTAATTTATCATTTAGCTAATGGCCAAAGGCCAAAGGCTAATAGCTAAAAAAATATGAGAGAAGTAAGAGTTCGCT
>JAFYQY010000048.1 GCA_017559685.1 Alistipes sp. | reverse complement strand
TCTACTCTCTACTCTCTACTAACTCCTCACTACTATCTTTTTAGTGCGTTGCCTTGTACCACGCCGTGTTTTTCCAGTCGTATTCGTAGGTATTACACTTGTACGAGGTGCTTATGCCGCTATAGTAGTTTATGGTGTGATAGTATGAATTGCCGCTACTATATGCCGAGTAGAAACTGTCGGTGTGGTAGCGTGATGTTACCGTCTTTTTGAGCTGCGCCTTGAACTTTGAAACCGCATCAGCATCTGCGCACGAGAGCTCTACGATATGCTCCAAATCGTAGAATACGTGAGGTGAAATACCCTCGTAGTACTGCACCTTGTCGAGCGAGAAGTTAGCCTTCTCATCAGCCTTGAACACCTCTTTCATCGCCTCGGCCAATGCCTCCAACTCCGAGGTGTTGGTGAGTGCTACACACGCTGAATGGGTTGCAGCCTCGGTCTTGTAGTAGTCGACATACTCGCTACAAATCTTGTCGAGGTTGTACGATGTACCGCCATTTGTGAGCATATGCTTCATAATACGAGCGTATGGGAAGCCATAGCCCATAACCTCGCACGGCGAGCCAATAATATGCTTGGTAACGTGGCGCAAATCGTATACACTCTCAATGTTACCCATAAAGCAGGCATCGAAGAGAAGGTACTCCAACTCTATGTTGCTCTCTCGTATTGCTTGAGCAAGCTCGCTGACATCGTAACGAGTATCGCTGGTATCTCCAAAGTGACGAGTCATCTCGGCATTCTCGTTTCGCTTCCATATCTCGGCAGGTTTCTGACCAGGCAATGAGAGCTCTCGTGAGATTTGGTTAGGGGTGTTCTCCACAGGTATCCAGCCAAGTCCGTGTGAGCCGATAACCAAGGCATACTTCTCGGCAGGGGCGAAAGTTGTCGCTGCACAGATGTTATCCTCGAGTATCGAGTGGTCGTAAGGTGTGCCCCACAGCAAGGTCTTGACCTTCTCCTTTACTGCCTTGCCGAGTTGGCTGTCGTAGCGCAACTCGTAGAGAGTACCCTTAGTGTTGTTCTCGGTGGTTATGACCACAATCTGTGCATCGCCCTGAATGTTCTTATCCAACGCCTCGATTATCTTCGAGATGTTGTGGTCGTAGTAGCCACGCAATGCTGTACCTACGAAGTGTACGATGATGGTCTGCGAAGCCTTTGCCTTGCGTTGCTTGACCTCGATTGTGCGTTGGCACTCAGGGGTGTCGCTCAACGAGACTACGATCTCACCCAACGACAATGTTTTGCCCGTGGTGTTGTCCGATTTTGCAGTTACAGTAAATGTGTTCTTGCCATTAGCTGTAACGTCAAAATTCTCCGATGTGGTCGAAACCTCAAACTCGAAGTCGCTATCTATGATGAGGATATTCTCGCCTCCAGCCTTGCCAGGAAGCAAGACCTCGCTACGATCCAAAACGAGTGCCGAGGTCTGCTCAACATCGATTTTACCCTCCTGCATCACTCCATTTACCTCGAAGTAGACGCTTCCGATGATCTGATTTGATGCCGATAGATTCTCATTGTTGGCAGTTACGGTAACGACATACTCATTCTTGTCGTTCTTCTCCCCCAACGATGCGGTGATGTCGCCATCCGCCTCAATTGCAATGTTTTCGCAACTCGAGACGATGGTAAGTGTGCCCTTCGAGCCTCTCAACGCATCGACGCAGATCTTGTTGCCCTTAGGCATACAAATCTGAGGCAGCTGATATGCCGAGATACCCACAAATCGTGTCGAGAGCATCTTGAAGTTGAGGTCGCTCAAACGAATTGTATCGGCCGTATTGTTCGACTTCAGAGGTGTGGCGGTAACGGTTATAGTCTCGCCAAGGGCGCTCTTTGAGCCACTCGAGGGGTCGCAAATAAAACCATCGTAGTCGATAATCGACCAGTCGTGGTTTGCTCGGAACGAGAATGTTGTAGGCATACCCTCGGTGCCCTCGAGTATGAGTTTGTGGTCACGAATGCCCGAGACCAACTGCAAGTCGTTTACATTCGCCTTGGGGCCGTTGTTGATACAGCCCGTAAAAAGTGTTGTTGCTAATAGTAAAAATATTGTAAGTTTCTTCATAAATTCTACTTGTACTCTCTCGGTTTGAGGTTGTTGAACTGCCAAGTTCGCTCACGCTTGAAGGTGTAGTTGTCGGGCTTGTTCCAATAGATTCGACTATAGTCGAAGTAGTAGACCTTCACCTTGTTGCGTGGGAAATCGAATGGCACAAACTCTACCGTGCGACTCAGAATCTGTCCTTTGAGGTGCTGAATACCCTTCGAAGCGATGTAGTCGCTACCGTGCGAAAACATTATTATGTGCATCGGACTCTTCTCCTTGAGACCGTCGCCCGATTGCTCTATGCAGCGCAATATGCCATTCAGGTGGTCGGAGTATGCCAACTCTCGCACTCGGTCGCCCGAAGCACCGTAGGCATAGACCAATATGTTGAGCAGGGTTGGCGAGAAGGGATCGTGCTCCATCGCTGCAACACCCGCTGCTATCAACTCGTCAATGTCGTGTATCGAGGGCTTATCAATCGATATGCGAGCCATAATCTCCTGCACTCGGCTCATCGCTTGATTCACCTCGAGAGGCTTGTACGACGGCTGAAATGCGTAGCCGTAGTAGAGGTGGTGATACTCCTCGTCGCTCATCGGCTTACCCTCCTGATAGCGGAGCATCAGATTGGGGTAGTAGAGTGGCGAATCGACATTGTTTATAGCGGCGAAAATACGGTCGTTGTCCGGTGTCTTTGCCGACACCGAAACTACTGCGAACAGCAGAGCGAGTATTGCTAAAAATTGTCTCATATCGACCTATTAACGCCTTAAAGTCTACTTTTCGTATTCTGCAATAAGTTTTTCCATCTTCTCCTGCAACGCCTCGCTACCGCTTACGAGTGGCAGACGCATCGTTGCCGAGCATACGCACTTCAGGTGGAGCATACTCTTGATGCCCACAGGGTTACCCTCCTCAAAGAGCGATGCGATAATGGCATCGAGAGCCTTCAACTTCTCCTCTGCCTTCTCCATCTCTCCTGCGAGAGCAAGCGCTACAACCTCCTTTGTCTCGGCAGGGTAGGCGTTAGCCAATACCGAGATAACACCCACGCCACCTCGTTTGATAACCTCTACGGTCAAGCCGTCATCGCCCGAGATAAGCAGGAAGTCGTCAGGCAACAACGCCTTGATCTGTGCCATCTGTGCCAAGTCGCCCGAAGCCTCCTTTACGCCTATGATGTTCGAGCACTCTTGCGCCAGGCGTGCGATAGTCTCGGGAGCCATATTTACGCCCGTACGGCCAGGTATGTTGTAGAGCATAATAGGCAGAGCCGAAGCCTCGGCAATAGCCTTAAAGTGCTGATATAAGCCCTCTTGGTTTGGTTTGTTGTAGTATGGGTTTACGCTCAACACGGCGTCGTATCCCGACAAATCCCACTTTCGCAAGCACTCTACAACCTCACGTGTGCAGTTGCCTCCTACGCCCACCATAAGGTGTACTCGCCCTGCCACACGGTCACGCACAAAGCGAATCAAAGCCTTGCGCTCGTCTGTCGTAAGTGTTGGGGTCTCGCCCGTAGTGCCAAGCACGAGAATGTAGTCAACACCACCCTCAATGAGGTTGTCCACAATCCTTGCTACGGCAGCAAAATCTACGGCTCCATTCTGCGTGAACGGAGTGACTAATGCAACACCCAAACCTTTGAAAATGTCTCTATCGAAAATAATATTTCCCATACTTATAAAGTGTTAGAACAGGCTTCCCTGCACCACAATATTCTCACTTTTTTTCTCCTCTTTCTCTATAACGGTCGCTTCGGCTGAATTAGTCTCTGCCTCGCCACCGATAAGCTCTATAAACTCGCTCTCCGAGAGTATCTTGATGCCCAACTTCTCCGCCTTCTGCAACTTCGCAGGTCCCATATTCTCGCCCGCTACGATGAAGTCGGTGTTGGCCGATACGCCCGATTGATTCTTGCCTCCGTGCAACTCGATAAGCTCCTTCAACTCGTCTCGTGAGTGGTCGAGGAACTTACCCGAAACCACGATATTCTTGCCCTCTAAGCAACTCGAGTGGAGCACCTTGGCCTCCTCTTCGAACTGTAGCCTTGCACTGCGTAATCGCTCTATGATGGCGATGTTTTGTGCGTCGGCAAAGTACTCGAGGATGGCGTCAGCAATCTTGTCGCCCACCTCCTCAGCCTCGAGCAACTGCTCCTTCGTTGCCGCCATTACTGCGTCGAGCGTCTTGAAGTGCGCAGCCAAATATTTCGCTGTGGTCTCGCCCACGAAGCGGATACCCAAGCCGAAGAGAACACGAGCAAAAGGCACCTCCTTCGAGGCGTTGATGCTGCGGATGATGTTGTCGGCCGACTTCTCGCCAAGTCGTGGCAAAACAGCCAAGTCTACCGCCTTGAGGTCGTAGATGTCGGCGATATTGTTGAGCAGACCACTCTCGTGCAAAAGCTCTACAGTCTCGCTACCCAAGCCGTCGATGTCGAGTGCCTTGCGACGGATGAAGTGGATGATGCGACCGAGAATCTGTGGACGGCAACCACCCTGATTAGGGCAGTAGTGCTTCGCCTCGCCCTCGTAGCGCACAAGCGTTGCTCCACACTCGGGACACTCGGTGATATATTCGAAAGGCTTGCTATCGGTCTTGCGCTCCGAAAGCTCCACCTCGGTAATCTTCGGGATAATCTCGCCACCCTTCTCCACATAGACCATATCGCCCAAGCGGATGTCCAAGAGGTCGATCTGCTCGGCATTGTGGAGTGTGGCACGCTTTACAATCGTACCCGCCAAGAGCACAGGTTCGAGGTTTGCTACGGGGGTTATTGCTCCCGTGCGACCAACCTGAAAATCGACGCTCATCAAGCGTGTCAAGGCTTGCTCGGCCTTGAATTTGTAGGCTACAGCCCAGCGTGGCGACTTGCTCGTAAAGCCCAAGCGCCGACGTTTAGCGAAGTCGTTAACCTTGATTACGATGCCGTCGGTAGGGTATGGCAACTCCTTGCGTGCGGTGTCCCAATAGGCGATAAAATCGGCTATATCCTCGGCCGAACGGCAGATGCGGGCGTGCTTCGAGACCTTGAAGCCCCAGCGACGTGCCGACTCCAACGCCTCCCAATGGCTCGAGAAAGGAAGCTCCTTCGAGGCTATCTGGTAGAGTGTGCAGTCCAAACCTCGCTTGGCCACAATCGACGACTGCTGCTGCTTGAGTGTTCCTGCCGCAGCATTTCGTGGGTTGGCAAAGAGTTGCTCGCCAGCAGCCTCTCGCTCTCCGTTCAAGCGGTCGAACGAGGCGTAAGGCATAAATATCTCGCCTCGAATCTCGAACTCGGCAGGGTAGTCCCCCGTCAAGGTCAATGGAATAGAGCCTATGGTGCGAACATTTGCAGTAACATCGTCGCCACTCTCTCCGTCGCCACGTGTTACGGCACGCACCAGGCGTCCCTCCTCGTAGGTTAACGATATGGCCGTACCGTCGAACTTCAACTCGCAGACAAACTCTGTCTCGCCCTCCTCCTTCTCGATGCGGGCGATAAACTCCTTCAACTCCTCCAACGAATAGGTGTTCGAGAGCGAGAGCATAGGGTAGCGGTGCTTCACGTTCTGGAACTCGGAAGTCTTGTCGCTACCAACACGCTTGGTTGGCGAGTTCTCGTCGGCAAACTCGGGATGAGCCTCCTCCAACTCGATGAGACGGTGCATCATCTGGTCGAACTCGTAGTCCGAAATCTCGGGCGAGTTCTCCACATAATACTTGCGATTATGGTGGTGCAGAGCCTCTCTGAGGGCAACTATCTCATCGAAAATCGTTGTAGCCATACCTTTATTTATATAATACCGCATAAAGGTACGAACAATTTCTCATTTGTTGAAAAAAAAGATGAATAAAATTTGTTGCACTCGTTTCCTTGCCATATATTTGCGCCATAATTAGTAAAAACACAAACAGAAAAAAGATATGGCACCAAGCGCAAAAAAACGATTAGTTGTAAGTTTGAAAAATATGACTCCCGAGATGCAGGAGGAGGTTAAGGCTGCATATCCTCTCGGTTTTACCGACTATATGATGCGCATCCCAAAGCCAAACGGAGAGTTCTTCTTTGCAGTTCCTTTCGAGACCGAGGAGATCAGCTACCTCGTGAAGATTGACGTTAAGATCGACGATATGTCTGGTGAGGAGGAGGATCGTGACTACTACGATGACGACTTGAAGGGCGCAGACGAGTTGGCTGGTGATGACTCGGATGATGAGCCTGCAGATGAGAACTCAGATTACGACATCTAAAAAAAAAGAGTCTAATAAGGTATTTTCTGCGTTACGCTTGCTCTCAAAATGCTCATTTACGCTGAGTAAACTCCGCTTTTTCGAGCTTCGCAAGCCTTGAAAATCCGCTTATTATACAATTTTAGCATATTTGGTCACAAAGAAATAGCCTACCGTTTGGTAGGCTTTTTCTTTGTTTTATAGGGAGTTTAGGGAATTTAGAGAGCTTAGAGAAAAAAACCTAAATTCATTAAACTCATTAAACTCTCTCACGAAAAATAGTTTTTTAGTGGCAGTGGCAATCGCCGTGCTCCTCGCCGCAACCCTCGCAACCGTCACCGCAGTGGTCGTGGTCGCAACCGCACGAGCAACCGCCCTTCGGAGCCAAGTCCTCAGGAGTTACATCGCGTACCTCAACAACCTCAACGTCGAAGTTCAAGGTCTTACCAGCCATTGGGTGGTTGAAGTCCATAATGATGGTCTCCTCCTTAACCTCCTTGATGATACCGTTCATACGGTGTCCCTCAGCGTCGCTCATAGGCACTACATTGCCAACAAAGAGCATCTCCTCGACTACCTTGCCGTCGATCATAAAGATTGTCTTTGGCAACTCAACGATAGCCTCAGCAATCAACTCGCCGTAGCCATCCTTTGGCTCCAAAGTGAACGAAACCTTGTCGCCTGGCTCCTTGCCGATGAGTGCACCCTCGAACTTAGGGAGCAACATACCTGCGCCACATACGAACTCGAGTGGCTGTCCCTCTGGGTTCTTGTCAGCCACCTGACCATCAACGGTAAGAGTATAGTTTACCGCTACAAACTTAGTGTTTTCGACTTTCATAATTTTGTGTTTAATTTAAGTTTATACTTTTGTTAATGTTGTCAGTTATAGTTAAAAATTGGTTAAGGGTGTTAAGGGCATTAAGGGCGTTAATGCTTTTTAACTACTCTCTACTAACTACTCTCTACTCGTTGTTTTTACATACGAGGTTTCTGTCGCCATAGCCGTTGTCAATCTTCGATACGTATGGGAAGAACT
>JAFYQY010000047.1 GCA_017559685.1 Alistipes sp. | reverse complement strand
TCTGCACAATGCTCAATGGTGTATTCGCATTGCGTGAGACAGGTATTACAGGCGAGGATGGCGCAACTATCCACGAGCGCTACAACGGCTCGGGCGCAACAGTTATGGGCTTGAATGTCGAGGGTAAAATCGCATACGCACCTTGGGTGGAGGCTTCGGCAGGTGTAACCTTGCAGCGTAGCCGCTACACCACACCTGAGCAGTGGAGCGAAACCGCGGAGGCGGCAGAGAATATGTTCCGCTCGCCAAATGTGTATGGCTACTTCACCGTATCGACTCAGCCGCTCAAGAATTTCAAGATCGACCTCTCGGGTAACTATATGGGTAAGATGTATGTGGAGCACTACGCAGGTGGTATCTTGCCTGACGGCTCAACACTCGAGGAGGATCGCATCGAGCGCACTACCCCATTCTTCGACCTCGGCGTGAAACTCGCCTACGACTTCAAGATTTGGAAGACCATCGGCTTGCAGGTAAACGCAGGCGTGCGCAATATATTAAATTCGTATCAGAAGGATTTCGACCGCTTCGAGAATCGTGACTCGGGCTACATCTATGGCCCATCACTCCCTCGCTCGGTATTCGCCGGCGTGAAGCTGTCGTTCTAACGAAAAAGACCGAGTAAACTCGGTCTTTTTTTTTGCTTTTAGCCATTGGCTTTTTTTACGATGTTAAGTGAGATTAGGGAATTTAGAGAGATTAAAGAAAACGTTAAACTCACTAATTTTCTTTAGACTCCCTATAACCCACAACCCGTAAAATTGCTTTTAAGCAGATGAGAGCAAGGCTTGCTTAAATTTACAAGGCAGGGGAATACTCGGCGTATTTTCCTGTCTTGGAAATTTTAGCGTAACGACGCTATCGCTGCTTAAAAACAATTTTACAAAAAAGGGTTGCGTTTAACGCAACCCTCCCACAAATTAACCCTCTTTATGCCTCCGAACGAAGAACAGAGTGCAAGAACGAATCTAAATAGAGCAGTTCTGCATCGTCGCAAATGACTTGCGAGAGTAGAAGATCTTCGTCGTAGACATTGTGTAATACTCGATCGTCAATATCATCCATAGGCAAGAATTTTTAAGAACTTCACCTACTCAACGAATATTGCGAGTATTTTATTGTAAATAAGTTCAGCAAAGAACTAAATTTTTCTTTTTTATTATCTGGCGCATATTGATCAGGGCGTATCGCATTCTACCGAGTGCGGTATTGATGCTTACTCCTGTCAGCTCCGCTATCTCCTTGAAGCTTAGCCCCTCATAGTAGCGCATACGAACAACCTCACGCTGTTCCTCGGGCAACTCCTCGACCAAAGCTCGAATCTCCTCGGCACACTGCTCCGAGATAATCTGATCCTCGATTGATGGCTCCGCAAAGTTCTTACTGCCTAAAATGTCGAAACCTGCACTCGACTCGCTTACGCTCCTTACCTGCTTTTGCGCACGGAAATAGTCCAACACCCTATTGTGGGCGATTCGCAACAACCACGGGAGAAAGCGACCTTTGTCGACGTAGCGACCTTCATCTATAACCTTCACAACCTTTATGAGTACCTCTTGTGTCAAATCCTCAGCCACGTCGTTATCCTTCACAAGCATACGGATATAGTCTCGTACTCTACGTGTGTGGCGCTCTAAAAGTTGAGAAATAGCCTCACGATTGCCCTGCTGATACATCTCAAGCAAGAGCTTATCGCTCAAGATAGTGCTTTTCATACTCTCCTCCTTTTTATTAAATAGTTAAAAGAGTCGACGTGTTTCGATAGGCAGATAATTTTTTAGTTAAACAATGCGTTAATTTTAAGCGGAAAGCTACTCCACTTCGAATAATTTTCCGACTGCAAGATATGCAGTTTGCATAGATTTTCCAAATCGCCACAATCGCCCTTTCGACCTCTACATTGTGGCTTATAAAAACAAAAATAGTGCCGAGAAGGCACTATAAGGGCTTTTTTGCCCAATACCGTTATTTATTGCACCGTCGGTGAATCGCCCAAACGGAGCGGTGAATTAGCGACTTTTCGAATACTAAAAGGATTACTTCAATGGCTCGATATGGATAGCAACCGCCGTGCGCTCGCCAAAACGCTCTCGCAAGGCACGCTCAATCATCTTCGATATCTCGTGCGAGTCGTAGACCGTCATCGACCCCTCGACACGAATATGCACCTCAATAGCGATATCCGATCCGATGCGACGAGTGCGAAGGTTATGAGGGTCACAGACATTCGGCACTGACGATATAATAAGAAGTATCTCTTCCTCGACTGCTTTAGGCAGGCTCTTTTCGAGCAACTCGGCAAGGGCATTACGAGAGAGATCTATCGCCACATTCACGATAAGTGCAGCGACCACAATCTCGGCAATAGGGTCGGCAATACGCCACTCCTCGCCAAGGAAATAGGCCAAGCCGATACCTATCAATGCGCCAATAGAGGATAGTGCATCGCTACGGTGGTGCCAAGCATTCGCCACAACCGAAGGGCTATCCAACTTCTTGCCCTTACGTACGGTATATTGGTAGAGCGCCTCCTTAGCCACGACCGACACAGCCGCAGCGATAAGCGCTATCGCACCCGGGCGTGGTAGAATCTCGCCATTCGCCACAGCCTTAATCTTTTCGGCACTCTCAATAAAGAACTCAACAGCCACAGCAAACAACGCTACGCCAATAAGCAGCGAAGCGAGGGTTTCGTACTTGCCGTGTCCCCACTTATGGTCGTCGTCACGAGGTTTCGAGCTGATACGCACAAAAGCCAACACCACAATATCGGTGGCGAAGTCCGACGCCGAATGGGCAGCATCGGCAATCATCGCACCACTTCGTCCCACAACGCCCGCAATAAACTTGAAGGCGGTGAGCAGAATATTGACAAACATACCGAGCAAAGTTACTCGGTATATCTGTTTTGTTCTCGTATCTGTAGTGTTTGTTTGCATCGTTTAATCGAGTTTTGCGGGGTAACCGAGCAACTGATAAGCCAGCGCTCGAGCCATACGCAGGTGACCTGCGCTATTTGGGTGGAGACGGTCGATTCTGTTTTTGCCCGTCTTCTTGCTCTTCTCGAGCGAAGGTCTGCGCCAATAGAGGGCATTTGTCTCCTCCAACGGATAGAGACCACAAATTGAATTCAGGTCGATAACAGGTACGGCCCAAACATTGCCTGCCTCCTTCACAACCTCGACGTAGGCGTCGATATACTCGCCTACTCCATTAGCATAGAGCTCGTTAGGCTGAATATTTCTATCCGAAAGGAGAGCGTCACCACGATGTATCGGTGTTAGGAGAATAATCTGCTTGGTTGGATACTCTCGCTTGAGTTGCGACATCGCAATGTTGATACGACCACGCACGGTCTTATCGTCCATCACGAGTGTGCGTTTCTTGCGCTCGGCCATAACGCCCGACTTCGAGCCTTTAGGACCTGATACCTCAACCTCAACAACCTCCTCGGTAAACCACTCTCCGAGTGGAACGTTGGCATTATAGTCGTTGGTGCCCACGAAAATCATTATCGCATCCACCTCCTGACCGTGCTCGGCAATGAGCTTGTTGGTCTGACCAGGAATCTGACTCCATCTGTGACCGCTAATGCCGTAGACATACGACACGGTGCCAAGCATCTTCTCGAGGTACGACCAATAGGTCTCGTTCTGCCCCTTCTCGATCTGGCTCTTGTCGGTTATAGAGTCGCCGAGGTATGCTACACGCACACCTCGCCACTGACTCTTTATCTCGGCCTTTGGCTTTGCCATTGTGGGCAAAACGAGGCACAATAGTGCGATAACAATCGCTAACTTTCTCATATTAGTAGCTCTTTGCGAAGAGTACTCGGTATGGCGACGGCTTGCCTGTGAAGATACACTTACCCTCCTCAGGCTCAACATCCAAAGGAATACAACGGATAGTTGCCTTGGTAGCCTCCTTGATAGCCTGCTCGGTCTCAGGAGTACCATCCCAGTGTGCCGAGATGAAACCACCCTTAGTGTTCAATACCTCTACGAACTCCTCCCAAGTATCAACCTTGGTAATCATCGAGTTACGATAGTCGAGAGCCTTCTGGAAGATATTCTTCTGCTGCTCCTCGAGCAAGTTTACTACGTAGTCGATAAGACCCTCCTGCGAAAC
>JAFYQY010000046.1 GCA_017559685.1 Alistipes sp. | reverse complement strand
TCTTGCGTATAATATTAATTAACTCCTCTTTGCGTTGCACAACCGCAAGCAGCGCCTCCAAGCGCAACTTTTGCCATCGATAGTAGGCCGTTTTCTGCTTTCTCAAATCGTTTGTCTTCATATTCATTGCAAATTTTTCATCGTCCAGTGTTAATATATGGCAGGGGTGTGCAACATTATTGCGCACCTATTCGTATATTTGTAAAAAAAGTAGAAAAAATTTTGACTATGGCAAGCAATGTTATTAACCGTTATGTGTGGTTGCTCAATACGCTGTTGCAACACAAAGAGCTGTCGCTCAAAGAGATAAGCAAACTGTGGCAGAATAGTGGTCTGGGCGATAGCAAACCCTTGGCAAGACGAACTTTCCAGATGCACCGAGACGCCATCGAAGACCTTTTTGCCATAAACATCAACTACAACGCCCCTTCGAATGTCTATTATATAGAGGCTGCCGACCGATTTAAGTGCAGTCGAGCTTGTCGCTGGTTGCTCGAGTCGTTCTCGGTGGCAAATCTAATTCAGGCGGGCGCAAAAATGGAGGATAGGATACTTTTTGAAGATGTGCCTGGCGGAGTGGAGTATCTCGAAACGGTTGTCAAGGCTATGCAGCAGAGCCGAATATTGAGTATAGTCTATCGCCAATTTGGCAGAGAGCCTAAGAACCTCATTTTTCGCCCCTATGCGATGAAGATTTACAACCGTCGCTGGTATGTGGTAGGTCGAGCAAGCGAGGGCGGTAGAATCATAAATATTGCCCTTGATCGCACGCTCTCGATGGCGATGACCAACGAGGTGTTCGTCTTGCCCGACGATTTCGATGCAAAGAGCTACTACGCCTGCTCGGTGGGTGTCTATGTGAACGAGAATGATGCGCCGCAAATTGTAAAACTCCGTGTCCGAGATATTCAGCGAGAGTATCTGCGCTCGCTCCCTTTGCACCACTCGCAAGAGGAGGAGATGGCGACCTCTAACGAGTATAGTGTTTTTCGCTACTATCTCAGCCTAACCCCCGAGCTCACTACGCATATTTTGACGATGGGCGAAAATGTCGAGGTGTTGGAGCCTCAAGAGTTGCGCCAACGTGTGCGAGACAGGGCTACTCAAATAGCAAATCTATATAAATAATTGTTGCTTTTTAGTTGGTGCGCAACGATTTTGCGCAGTGTGGGGCTATGTTGTTAACAAAGCCCACAAGATTGAAACTAAAAACAACAATATATGAATAAAACTATTGTAAATCAGAACAGTACAACGGCTTTGCGCCCATTTGTACACCTTCACACGCACACTGAGTATTCGCTTTCGGACGGTCTCTCCAAGATTGATGCACTCGTCGAGAAGGCTATAGCCGACGGAATGCCCGGAATGGCGATTACCGACCACGCCAATATGTTTGGAGTGTGCGAATTTGTGGAGTGCGTAAACCGCAAAAATGCGGAGAAAAACACCAATTTTAAGCCCATTATCGGCTGTGAGTTCTATGTCGCTCGCCGAGGTATGGAGCAGAAGAGCGAACGTGAAGATTTCGCAGGTTACCACCTTGTTCTGTTGGCGAAGAACTACACGGGCTACCAAAATCTCGTAAAGCTCGTTTCGAGGTCGTGGATAGATGGTTTTTGCGGTCGCCCACGCACCGATAAGGCCGACCTTGAGCGCTACCACGAAGGTTTGATTTGCACCTCGGCGTGTGTTGGTGGCGAGGTGGCGCAACACATCATCAATGATCGTCTTGCCGAGGCAGAGGAGTCGGCAATGTGGTATAAAAACCTCTTTGGCGACGATTTCTATCTCGAATTACAACGCCACAAGCCGACGGCAAAGGTTGCTGGCAGGGAGACCTACGAGTTGGAGAAAAAGGTAAATAAAGAGCTCTGCAGCCTCTCCAAGAGGCTCGATATAAAGCTCGTCTGTGCCAACGATGCCCACTTTGTGAACGAGGAGGATGCCGAGGTGCAGGATACTCTCTTGTGTGTGAATTGGAAGAAAAAGTACGACGATTCCGACCGCCTTGTCTTCTCGAAGCAGGAGTGGTTCAAAACCACAGCCGAGATGAATGCTCTTTTTGCTGATATTCCCGAGGCGCTCGACAACACCGTCGAGATTCTCAACAAAGTTGAGAACTACACCATTTCTCACGCTCCGATATTGCCGAAGCCCGCTTTGCCCGAGGGCGTCGACGAGGTGGAGCAACTTGCTCGCCTAACTTTCGAGGGGGCGCACAAACGCTTTGGAGAAAGGTTGCCCGACGAGGTGAAGGAGAGACTGAAGAGTGAGCTGAAGGTGATAAATAGACACTCCTATCCAGTCTACTTTTTGCTGTGGTACGAGATTGTAGCCGCAGCACGCAAACTTGGAGCACAGCTTGCTCCAGGACGAGGCACAACAGCCTGTTCGTTGGTTGCATACTGCCTTGGTATCATTGAGATTAACCCGCTGGAGTGGTGCTTGCCGTTTGAGAGTTTTCTCGCCACCAAGAAGAGAGCGATACCACCTATCAGCATCGAACTCGATGACTGTGGTCGTGAGCAGGTTGTTGGTTGGTTAAAGGTGCGCTTTGGAGCTGATTGCGTGGCAAATATTGTGTCGTTCAACTCCATTGCCCGCCACTCAGTAAAAGAGATTGTGGAGAGGGTCTACCCGAACTACTCTGACGAGCAGAAAGAGTCTCTTCTTTCTCTCTGCCAGCGTCTCGAGGGGGTTAAGAAGGGGGCTATGTTACACTCTTGCTCGTTGGCTATTTGTGGCGAGCCTATAGCCGAGAGGGTTCCGATGGCGGTACTCAACAACAACGTGACGGGCGAGTCAACTCTTGCCACTCAATATGACGGCCGCTACATCGAGACAGCGGGTGTTGTGAAGTTTTATATTTTGAGTTTGCGCCACCTCGACGTTGTTAAGCGCACGATAGAGAACCTTCGCACCAGCGGAGAGGATGTGGTTATGGAAAATATCCCCAGAAACGACGCAAAAACCTTCGAACTCCTCTGCAGTGGAGAGACTTTAGGTTTGTTTCAAATCGAGGGAAAAGAGTCGCAAAAAGAGTTGATAAAGGCACAACCCCGCACCTTCGAAGAGTTGGTCGAGTGCTGCTCATTCCTCTATACTCCAAGAGCGCACGCAATATGTTGCATTTGGCTTGCCTACCAGTCTGCCTACCTCAAGGCAAACTACCCGACCGAGTATATGAGGGCGTTGCTCTACACCTTCCGTCACAACGAATACAAATATGGGGAATACCTGAAAGAGTGCCGCCGTTTAGGGGTATAACAAGGGTACTATTTGAAGCAGTTTGCGGCGGACATTGTAACCTCTGGATTAGGGGCGTAGATGCCGAATACAATCTTATACTCCATCTCCATTGTCGTGAGGTTTACGGCCGAGCCGATAGTTCCGATTTTGCCGTTTTTCTGCACGATTGCTCCCTTCGCAACCGACACCGCCGAGAGGTTGGCGTACGATGTAATATACTCTCCGTGAGCGATATAGACATCGTATTTGTTGTTCACCTTGTTACGCTTGATATCGACAACCTTGCCCTCGTAAATCGAGGTTACGCTTGCGCCCTCCTTGCCGACAATCTCGGCCATATTGCCCTTATAGCGCTTGACCTTTCCGCCCACAACAGGCAAGTTCAGCGCTCGGGTCTTATCCGAGAACGAAGCGCCCGCCTTGTTGCCCTTAATAAGCTTGCGCAGCTCCTTAATTGCGCTATTCAGCTTCTCCTCGTACTCCATCTTCGAGCGGAGAAGAGACTTCTGCTTGCTCGACATCTTGCTGATAGCCTTCTTTGCAGCCTCCACGTCGCCTCTCAGCTTCTTGCGCTGTGAGTCGAGCCGTTGCTTTGTGGCCGAGAGCTCCTCACGACGCTTTGCGAGGTTATTTCGCTCCCTCTGCACATCCTCACGGGTAGCAGTTACCTTCTTAATCTGCTCGGCACGGTACTCGGTTGCCACACGCAACATAGTCAATCGACGAGCCATCTCGGCAAAGTTTTCGGCCGAGAGGATATAGGTCTTTTGATCCTGATAGCGGTAGTTGCGGTATGCCGTGCGAACAATCTCGCCGAGATTCTCCTCGAGTTGTGAGAGCTGACCTCCCAACGCCTTGAGTCGGTTTTCGGATGCGTGCACCTCCGCAGTAAGCACCCTAATCTGGCGTGTAGTCTCACGGATAAGCGCATTTCGCTTCTCGATCTGCTTGGTCAGCGAGGATACTTGTGCCTCGGTCGAGGCCTTATTCTTCTTGAGTTCCGACAACTGCTTCTCCTCCTTCGCAATGCTGCGCTCAAGGTCGGCAATAACCCTCTTCTGCTGCTCGATCTTGCTCGTCTGCGCCACCGCAGAGGAGAGAACAAACAACATCACAAGGGTTAGTATGTAGTGTCGTAACTTCATCGTTTACTTCTTTTTCGGTTCCTCGGTTTTGGGTAAAAATCGCTTCTCTATCTCTTTGGCATCGGCACCCATCTCCAACGCCTTGCGCCAATAGGTGCGAGCCATAAACTCCTCGCCAAGAGCGTGGAGAATATCGCCATAGTGGAGCGGATACTCCGC
The DNA here is from genome assembly GCA_017559685.1 of Alistipes sp. The sequence goes on along the minus strand of JAFYQY010000046.1, from coordinate 8,146 downwards.
CGACTTGCCTCGGTTGAGAGAGAGTGCCTGCTGCATAACCTTTTTAGCCTCGGCATAACGTCCGAGCTTATACAACACCCACGCCTTCGTGTCGAGGTATGTAGGGTTGTTGCGCTCGAGCGTATTGGCACGTGTAGTCATCTCCAATGCTCGCTCCAAATCACGCTCCTCGAGCGAGAGGAAGTAGGCGTAGTTGTTCAACACCGACGTGTTGTCTTTCCATAGGCGCAACGCCTTGTCGTAAGATTTATAGCACTTTTTGACGTTGCCTCGAGAGTGCTCTATGTCACCAATCGAGCCGAGCAACTCGCTGCGTACAGTGTCGTTCTGTGCATACTTCAACGCCTCGTTGAGGTGGCTTATAGCCACGTCCTCCTGCTTTTTCTCGTAGGCGATACTGCTGCGCAATTGCCACAGCTCGACGCTGTTAGGAAAGCGTTGTAACGCCATTTTTGAGTAGTGCTCTACCGAGTCGGGGCGATTGAGCCAATAACCCTCGACATCAATCACTCGGGCGTAGTCGTTCAACGTTGCCTTCTCGTCCTTCAAGAATCGCTTGAAGAAGAGAAGCGCCTGCTCGGTCTGCTTCGAGACAAAGAGGTGGTTGGCGTAGAGTAGCGCAACATCTCGGTTGTCGGGACTTTGGATGTAGAGCTGCTTGATAAGCCCGTCATACTGCGGGAAGAACTTGCCGTAGTTGTCGGTGTTTTGGATTATCTGCTTCCACATCTCAATCTTGTGCTTCAACTGCATCTTCTCGTTTTTGAAGATGTGCGACAAGGCCGAAAGCGAGGCGCTGATATCGCCCACTCTGTCGTAGTAGTCGCAAATCTCCACCCACGGCTCTACGGCCAACGAATCGACCGCAATAGCCTTCTGGTACGATACTATAGCCAACGAGTCACGCTTTGTTGAGGCGTAAACTCGTGCAAGTTGAATATGGTTCTCGGCAATGTAGGGAGCCTCCGCAATGGCCTTTTTCGCCGCCATCTCGGCAGCGAGGGTCTGACCCGTCTTGAGCAGGTAGTAGAGACGCAACTTTCCGAAGTAGGGATTTGGTCCCAAGCGCATCTCGACGGTGTCCAATACCTTCAACGCATCGGCTGTGCGCCCCTTCTCATCGAGCAGGAGTGCGAGGATGCGATAGTGGTTTGCCTCGGTGCTGTGGCGGGTTATCTTCTCGAATACGGGGATAGCATCGCCGTACTCACCATTACTAACCAATGCATTGCCGTAGTCCTCGAGGTAGAAGTTGTTGGTGGTATCCGAGAGGTAGGCTCGTCGGGCGTAATCCACCGCATTCTGGGGTCTGCGAGTGATGCGAGAGAGGAGATTTAGCGCAGGAGCATAGTTCGAATCCTGCTGGAAAATCGCCTCGATAGCACCCAGCGCATTGAGAGTGTCCTGACGAATAGAGAGCGACTTTATGGCCTCGGAATAGAGGTCCGAAATGCTCTTTTGTGGTACCACCTTGCGTGTCGCCTTGTGCTGTGGAATAAATCCGCAACAAAACAACGCCACGACCAATATGACACCCAACTTTTTCACTAAAAACTACTCTCTACTAACTACTCTCCACTCTCCGTCTTACAGAACGCTGTCGAACTGGTGGAGGAAGCGCACATCGTTCTCGAAGTAGAGACGCAAATCCTTCACTCCAAACTTCAACATAGCGATACGCTCAACTCCCATACCAAACGCAAAGCCCGAATAAACCTTCGAGTCGATGCCGTTAGCCTCCAAGACGTTTGGATCAACCATTCCGCAACCCATAATCTCCAACCAGCCGGTACCCTTACATACAGGGCAACCCTTGCCGCCGCAGAGGTTACACGAAACGTCTAACTCAGCCGAAGGCTCGGTGAATGGGAAGTACGACGGGCGCATACGAATCTGGGTCTTCTCGCCGAAGAGCTCCTTCGAGAAGTAGAGCAACGACTGCTTCATATCGGCAAACGATACGTTCTTGTCGATATACAAGCCCTCCACCTGGTGGAAGATGCAGTGTGCACGGTACGAAATAGCCTCGTTACGGAATACACGACCAGGGCAGATTACACGAATTGGTGGCTCCTGCTGCTGCATAGTACGCACCTGGATCGACGAGGTGTGGGTACGCAAGAGAACATCGTCTGCCGATGGCTCCGAACCCGCCTTCTCAACGAAGAAGGTGTCCTGCATATCTCGTGCAGGGTGCTCCATAGGGAAGTTGAGGCGTGAGAATACGTGGTTGTCATCCTCGATCTCTGGGCCGTCAGCTACGGTGTAGCCCAAGCGAGAGAAGATGTCGATAATCTCCTGCTTAACCAACGAAATTGGGTGGCGTGAGCCGAGCTGCTCGGCTGTACCTGGACGAGACATATCGTCAATCTGTGGCGCCGAAGCCTGCTGATTCTCGAGCAACTCCTTCTGCTCGTTAATCTTCGCCAATATGCTATTCTTGAGAGCGTTCAACTTCTGACCGAACTCACGCTTAAGCTCGGGAGCTACGGTCTTGAACTCCTCCATAAGGGCAGTCATCTCGCCCTTCTTGCCCACCATTTTGATGCGGAAGTCCTCAACCTCCGCCAACGACTTTGGTGTAAATGCCTCTACCTGTGCGGTGAGGGCAATAATCTTTTCATTCATAGGGTTTATCTTGTTTTTATCTTAAATTTTCTACGTTTTTGTCCCATTAGGGACACAATACGCCACAAAGTTACACAAATAAACTTAAATCTAAAATTTTTGCAGCACGAATAAGCACAAAAAAAAGGAGTGCCACTCCGAAAGAGCAGCACTCCGAAAAGTTCTATTTTTCAAGAGATACTAGTACTCGATAGTCTTAGCGAGAACTGCAGTACCCCAGTTGTTCTTGAACTTAGGCAACTCGATAATGTCGCCAGCCTTAACCTCACGCTCTACGATGTAGAAAGTGCCACGCTTCTTACCATCCTTAGCGCAACGAGAGTAGGTCGAAGTGAGAACCTTCCAAGGAGCTGTGCGAGCCTCCTTAGCAGGCGAAGTGAACAAGTAGATCTTACCATCAGCCTTAGCTGTGATAGTACCACCTACGCTCATCTCACCCTTAGCAACTGGAGTTGGGTACAAAATCTCGAAGCCCTCGAACTCTGCAGGATACTCGTCGCTCAAGAAGAAACCGCTGTTAGCCCACTGTGGAGCATCCTTAGCGAAGGTCGAACGAGTGTAACCCACGCCCTCGAACTTGATTGCGATCTCAGATGGCTTCTCAACGTATGGACGAGCGCCCTGTGCACGGTTGTTCTTGTCGCTACGGAATGCGCCGAGTGGAAGACCCTCAGCCGAGTATACGTTACCCATATCCTCGTTGAAGCAGTAGCGTACAGCAACAGGCTCAGTTACGCCTACAGCCGATACAACGATAGTGTTGTTCTCGATCTTAGCCTCTGCCACGTGGAAGATAAGGTTCTTCTCGTTTGCAGGATCCTTAACACCAATCTGGAAACCGTTGATGCGGCCCTCGCCCTTCTGTACGAGGGTTGTAGGAACGTTCTTGAAGAGAACACGGATAGCGTCACCCTCGATCTGGATTGACTTGTAAGCAGGCGAACGGAACTCAGCAGTAGTCTTGCCGTAGAAGCCACCGAGAGCACACTGTGCCAAACGGTGAGCAACCTCTGCCTTCTTTGGAGGGTGGATGTCACCTGGGATCTGGTTCTGGTCGTTAGTGATAACGATCTCGCAGTTCTTGTTGCGAGCCGCTACACGAGCCTGAGCCTCACGAATGCGAGCACCGCTGATGCCCTGGTATGTGTGAGGAGCGATCTCTACGATGTAGAATGGCATCTCCTCGTTGCGGAACTCCAAACGCCACGACTTAACGAGCTCGTTGAGCATATAGTAGTATGTGTTGGTGCCAACATTTGAGCAACCCTGGTACCAGATAACACCTGCGATAGAGGTGTGGCGGATAGGGTAGATGTTTGCGTTGTGAAGGAACGAAATCTTCTTGTTCCACTTCTTGTTCTTCAACTTCTTAGCCTGAGCTGCAACCTTAGGGTTGTTTGCGAGATACTCTGCGCTCAACCAACCCTCAACGCAAGTACCACCGTACGATGCGTCGATAAGACCTACAGGAACGTTCAAAGTCTCCTGCAACTCCTTACCGAAACCATAACCTACAGCCGAGAAGTTTGCCAACGACTTCGAGTTGCAAACAGCCCACTGAGTCTTGTGCTTCTTCTGTGCAGGAACCTCAGTCTGTGGGGTTGCAGAGTAAATGCGACCTGTGCAGTAGAGGCGGATGTATGGGTTAGCGTCGTTCTTCAAATCAGCCTTCATATCAGGAGTCTTGCGAACCGACCACTCCATATTCGACTGACCTGCGCAGAGCCAAACCTCACCGAAGAGGATGTTGTTCAACTCCTTAACCTCCTTACCAGCCTGGATAGTGATGGTGTGAGCATCGTAGCTTGCTGGGAGAGTCTGTACTGGCAAGATCCAGAAACCCTCAGCGTCAGCCTTAACCTTGAGAGGCTTCTTCAAGCCGAGCCAGCTTGGGTTAATCTTTACAGTAGCCTTTGGCTTAGCCCAACCCCAGATGTTCACTGTAGTCGAGTGCTGAAGCACCATATTGCTACCAACTACCGATGGCAAAGTGAGAGTTGTTGGCTTCTCCTGTGCCATAGCAACTGTTGACGAAAGGAACATCGCAACAATCGCAACCAAAATAAATTTTAGGTTTTTCATAGTGTGTTTTGTTTGTAAAAAAATGTAAAAATGTGTGTTTGTTTGGCGCAAAGTTAATAAAACTTTCGAAAATTGTTCCGTAATAGACGAAAAAACGAGACAAAGCCGTAGCCTTGCCCCGCCAAAATTAAAAAATAGAGTTGCTTATTACATTCTGAAATCCTCGACAATGATGGTGCCGTTGAAACCGCCCGTGATGTCGTTCAAGGCGTCATCCTTAAGGAGGAAAGTCGCTGTGTGTGAGCCATCTTCGTTGGCGGTTATAGTCACCGAGCCGTTGGCTATCGGAGCATCTGCCGCCGATACATCACCCTTCGCCAAGCGGATATACCACGAGTAGGCTTTGTAGCCCTCATTGTCGATTATGCCCTGCACCATTCCGTTTTTCTTGTAGATGTCGGTTGTGGCCTCGAATGTTCCCGTAGGTATGGAGAGGCCGTTCGGCTCTACCATAACCTCGATACAGAGCTGCTCCTTGATGACGAAGTTCATAAAGTAGAACTGCCACATATAGAGCCCTGTGTGGTAGTAGTCGCCAAAGCAATCGGCATAGCAGAGCGACGACGAGGCATCGAACTGCACTTCAACATCCTCGGTGAGTGTCGATATGGCATTCTCGGGGCGCTCGGGTATCTCGGGCTTCTCCTCTTTTGGAGGGTTTTCGAAAGTCGGGTCGCACGCCCACAGCGCAACAACCGAAAGTAGTATAGTAAATAGTTGTTTCATAGTTTTTTTTGTGGCATTTTATGGCGGCGCACCGTTGGTGCTTTATGGCGAAACCCCATAGAGGGCTTTGCCCGACGCCATAGAGGTCGCTATGCGACCGACGCTATAGAGCCAACGTGGTTGGCGACGTCATTCTCTTATCTAAAAAAGGGCAGACAGCCATTCCGCTATCTGCCCCTCAACAAAACCTAACTAACCAATAATTCTCAAACTAACGCTTAGCAACCATTGCTGGCTTAACCTTGCGTGGAGCGAGATTTTTCTGTGCGTGTGCAAACTTAGCTGCGTTCGAAAGCTTCTTTACAGACCAACCTGTTGAAATCTCGTAAGGAGCTACGCAAGTACCTGTAATCTTGTGACCAGCCTCATCAACAGCGTCGATAGTTACGGTTGCAGTCTCGCCCTCGAAAGCAACAGTGATGTTACCCGACTTAAGAGCTGCCATACCGCCCAAATCGTAGTTCTCGTCGTACTGAATCATCCAGCAACCAACTGCGCTACCATAGTATGGATCCATATAACCGAAGAGAGCAACCTCCTTGTTAATGTTACCCGAAATCTCATATTTGCCAGCAGGGAGCTCCTTTGTAGGATCTACGAGGATCATAAGCTGAGTCTCATAGAGAGCAACCTCGTCCAAAACCGAAATCACCCACAAGTTCTTGCCGATGATGAAGTAATCCTCATAGTTGTCAGCGTATACGAATGCACCCTCAGCAGTGAAGTTCATTGCGAGGTCTGCCTCCAAAGTAGTTGTTGGATAGCCGTCCAACTGCATTGCGCCATAAGCCTCAGAGTTGTCAACAACCTTGTTTACGCACTGAACGTGGTATACCTTACCGTCATCACCGATAACCATAGCGTCGATGAGGTGATCGGTAACGGTAACAGTACCGCTTGTAAGCATTACCTCTGCCTCAACCAAGCCCTCTGCGTCGAGGATTGCGATGCTCGAGTACTCAACACCTACTGTACCTACGTTTGTTGTGCTCTGTGGATCAACGTTGTAAGTTCCATTAGGTACCTTGAACGATGCGCTGTAGTTTGGAGCAGCAACATCTGCATAGATATCGAGGAAGAGATAAGCGTTGCCAGCCTTAACATCAATACCACCTGTATAGAGGTCGAAAACCTTTGTGTGGTTGCACAAAACTACGCTGTAGTTGTAAGAGTTCTCCGACTCCGAATAGTTGTTGTGATAGTACATACCACCAACCTCGGTCATAATCAAATCAACATCGTGCTTGTCACAAACCTCTGGCTGTGGAATTGGTTCTGGATCTGTGTTTTGTTCAGGATTACAGCCTACCAATGCGAGAGCCGCCAAAAGAACTGAAGCTAAAATCTTTTTCATAAGTCTTAAATTTTTGAAGTTAATAATTATAGTATATTATAAATTGTAATCGCTTGTAAATATCGCTGCAAAAATATGCAAAACATATATTATATAGCGAATATTTTTCTGTTGCTAATGCAAATTTATATACAAAAAAATCATTTTGCAAATTTTTTATAAATTATTTTTCGGCGCCAGAATGCGCTGCATTGACGTTTTAGGGCATTTTTGTCGCTGCTTGTGCAGAAAAAGTCGTATTCAGTTACAAATTGTAAGCAAAAGCCCGCAAAAAGCTAAAAAGTTGTAATTGAAAAATTTTTTTAATAATTGTGATTTTTGTCGAAAAAGCGACGAAAAGCGAGATGGGCTCAAGAAAAGCAAAAAAAATCTTGCCAAAAATTGCGTTTTTCAAAGAAAAAATCACTATTTTTGTTAGTTGGAAGGCGTATGTAAGACAACAAACACAATACATTCTATATTAATTAACTAAAAATCAAACCATTATGACAAATGTAAAGCGTGTCTATTTCTTCGGTAACAAAGAGGCCGAGGGAAATGGCAAGATGAGAGAGTTGCTCGGTGGTAAGGGTGCAAACCTCGCCGAGATGAACCTTATTGGTATTCCTGTACCTCCAGGATTCACTATCACAACCGACGTTTGTACTGAGTACTATCAGCACGGTCAGGCTGCAGTTATCGAGATGCTCCGTCCGGAGGTTGAGGCTGCTATCAAGCGTGTTGAGGCTTTGACAGGCCGCAAGTTCGGCGACAAGGAGTTGCCACTCCTCGTATCGGTACGTTCGGGTGCTCGTGCTTCGATGCCAGGTATGATGGATACTATCCTCAACCTCGGTATGAACGACGAGGCTGTTGAGGCAGTAGCACAGTTGTCGGGTAACCCACGTTTCGCTTGGGACTCGTACCGTCGTTTCGTACAGATGTACGGTGACGTTGTTCTCGGTATGAAGCCAGTTTCGAAGGAGGATCAGGATCCATTCGAGGTTATCATCGAGGAGTTGAAGGAGGAGCGCGGTGTTAAGATGGATACCGACCTCTCGACTGAGGATTTGAAGGTTTTGGTTGCTAAGTTCAAGGCTGCTGTTAAGGAGCAGACCGGTTCGGACTTCCCAGTTTGCCCATGGGAGCAGCTCTGGGGTGCTGTTTGCGCAGTATTCGGTTCGTGGATGAACGAGCGTGCAATTCTCTACCGTAAGTTGAACAACATCCCAGCTGAGTGGGGTACTGCAGTAAACGTTCAGGCGATGGTATTCGGTAACTTGGGTGACAAATCGGCTACTTGTGTTGCTTTCTCGCGTGTCGCTGCTACCGGTGAGAACATCTTCAACGGTGTGTATCTTATCAACGCACAGGGTG
>JAFYQY010000045.1 GCA_017559685.1 Alistipes sp. | reverse complement strand
CGACCGAGGTCGGCGTAGGTGCATTTCTTAAATTGTTCGCCCCTGAAGCCCGTACCACGACCATCGCAGCACGCTACGATATAGCCCTCGTGCGGGAGTGCATCCTCCCAATCGAGTGTCCAGCGGTTACGCACCGACTGCGAGCCTGGGCCCGAGTATTGAGTAAGCAAAACAGGATACTTCTTGCCTTTCTCGTAGCCGATAGGTAGCTGGATATAGTAGTTGAGAGTATCGCCACGCTCGGTTACGAACTGCTTAAACTCACGCTTTGCCCACTCACCTCGCTCAGCAACCTTAGCACGGCTATCGACCAAAGTATCAATCACTTTGCCCGATGCGTGGTGTACGGTCACGACATTCGGAGTCTCGCTATTGGTAAAGGTGCGGATATAGTAGCACATACCCTGCGACGGCTGTACCGAGTAGAAGCCCGCCTCGGCGGTATGCAACTTTTTACCCTTGCCATTCAACCCTACCGAGTAGAGGTCACGACCAAGTGGCGAACGCTCGGTCGAGAGGTAGTAGATGCGATTTTTCGCAACGCCCACAACCGATGTAACCTGCCACTTACCCGAGGTTATAGCCGACAGACGTCCCTTCTCCACATCGTGCAGATAGAGGTGGTTGTAGCCCGCAGTACTCTCCTCGCTAACGATAAATCGCTTCTCGTCGATAAAGCGAATTGTTGCCGACGAAGGTCGCTCGACATAGGTTGCACTCCTCTCCTCGTAGATTGTGCGGAGCGAGCCATCACCCTCCAACATCAACACCTCGAAGTGGTTCTGCAAGCGATTTACACGATAGAAATAGAGCTTTCCGTTGGGCGCATAGGTCAAGTTGAGAATATATTGGTCGCTATTCTCCCCCACTGCCACCTGCTCGCTCTTGCCCGATGCAACATCGTAGATATGGAGCGTTACAACCGAGTTCTTATCGCCCGCCTTCGGATATTTGAACGAGTAGGCCTTGTTGTAGAGTTCGTTGTCGTAGCGCATCATCTCGAAGGTTGGCACTTCGCTCTCATCGAAGCGCAAGTAGGCAATCTTCGCTCCGTCGGCCGATACGGCATAGGCCTGCGTAAAGCCATATTCCTCCTCGTAAACCCAATCGCTCGTGCCGTTGATAATCTTGTTCCACTCGCCATCGGTTGTTACCGCAGTAGAGGTTGCCGAGGCGATATTGTAGAGGTAGAGATTATTCTCCTTGGCGTAGACAAGGTGTTTGCCGTCGTTCGAGAACTCCACGTCACGCACCTGATCGAGCACCTTGCGAGCCTTGCCCTGCACATCGGCAAGGTAGTAGTCCGCAGTAGCGGAGTGGCGATAGATGGGTTTCACACTCTTTGCGTCGGAGATAAGCAGTTGCTTCTCATCATCCGAAAAGGCGTACGAGCCGATGCGGAAATTACCCTCAAAGACCACGAGACTATCCTTGCGGTCGGCATAGGAGCAACGCACAATCTGCTTGCCCTTGATTATGGTAAAGTGCTCGCCATCAGCCATTGAGCGCACGCCATATATCGCACCATTTGCGGCACGACACTTGGCAATATCCTGATACTTTACGGTCGAGGCGTACACAGCGACAGTAGCGCATAAAATCGCTACTGCCAACAGAAAAACTCTTTTCATCTATTAAATATCATCAACGTTAAATTCGTAATTGAGACGCTTACCTGTAATAAACTTCGAGTTGTCCATCTTGGTATTGAACTGCTCAACAGTAACTCGCTTATTAGCATCGTAAGGAGGTGTAAGCGGCTCGAAGTTGAGAGCGTAGTGGATAGCCGACTCGAGTATCGAGATAAGATTCTCGTACGAGATAGACTCCTTGCCGAACTCCATTGCTCGCACAAGGGTCTGGCGCTTACCCTCAACGAAGAACATCTTCTCACGGTTGATGAAGATACGACCAATGAGGTAACCCTCGTCGGCCGAACGGTTGAACTTGAACGAGTCCGAGAGGAAGTCGTAGATGTCGATTACACCGCAGTAAGCGTTAGCCTTATCCACCTGCACATACTCGTTCTGCCAGATAACGTGGTTCGAGTCGAAGCAGAAGACATCGGTGTGCATACGCACGATAAGCAAATCGGATGCGATTTGGAGTTGCGCCTCGAACTTGCCTCGGTCACGATACTCGATACGCACACGGCGGTCGAGCTTTCCGTCCAATGCATCGTCAATCTCCGATGCCATCTCCAACATTGCATCTTTCAACTCTCCAAATACCGAGAAGGTATTGTCGAACACTCGCTGTTTGAGCGAGGACTTGTCGATGATATCCGACAAGATTTTCTCACGAAGTTGAGCCATAACTCTATAATTTTTAACTATTTCCAATCTTTTCTGTTGTAGATTACACGCTCGCCCCAGCAAGGAATCCAGAAGTGATCGTGATGCCACTTCTCACGCATACGGAGAGCATCGTGGAATGTCCAACGCCACTTTCTGATATTGTGTCCCAACTCCTGGATATGCGACATAAAGACGTGGTGAGGGTGGAACTTATCGATAGCCTTCTGCACATCCAATCCCACACGGATATGAGGGATGAAGATATCGACCTGCTTCTGTGGGTTGAGCTGAGTGTAGTCGTGCGAATCGCCCGTATGGAAGATTACGGTGTGGTTGGTATTTGCGCCACAGTCAATCTCGTACGAAGCAACGAAGTTACGCAAGTTCTTCTTATTGTGGTCGCCGATGGTTACTCTTATGGTAACGTCGCCCATAGTGTAGACACCTTCGTGCTCAACTCGCATCTCCTCGACATCCTTAATATCGAAAGCGGCGAGAATAGGCTTATTGCGCTTAGCCATACCCTTTGTGAATGCCACGTGGTTGTGGTCGCTGTGGGCGTGGGTAATCATTCCGAAGTCAATCATATCGAGCAAGTCGTCGGTGTACTTCGAGTAGAGGTCGATACCGAAAGTGGTGGTCGGAGTCTTTACGATGTAGCCCATATTGTAGAGCAACCACACCGCAACGGTACCCTCCTTAACTTTGGTTGTACGAATCTCCTTGCGCACCTTCTCGAACGACTGACGCAAGTAGTAAGGCACACCCGATTTCTCCATCTCGGCAATCTTCTGCGGGTCGGTCTCCTTGCGGTATGCACCCCACTGTTTGCCCTCAAAGCGGTTGAGAACGCTCTGAATCTTCTCCATAGCATCCAAACGCTTCGGAGTTAAATCGTGACCATTAGTACGATACATAATAGTCTTTACCGCCTTGCGGTACTCCTTCTCCGACGGAAGCTCCGTCATTTTCACGATTTGTGCCGATACGGTGCTAACTGCGAGCACCAATACCAATACTAAAAGTGACTTTTTCATAGCTTTACTATTTTAATCTGATTATATCACCCTTTTTAACATCAGCACCCTCACGCATACGGTTGAGCTTCTTCAACGACTTCAAACGTATACCGTACGCCTGCGACAACGAGTAGATATTCTCGTCACGCACAACCTTATGCTGCATAACATTGCCGAGCCACTGCGTCTTCTTGCGCTCGATATAGACGATATCGCCCTTCGAGAGTTTGCCATCCTTCGCCACATCGTTGAACTTGCGCAACATCTTCGGCGAGATATCGAAGATATCGCCCACCGACTCGAAGGTGTCGCCCTCCTTAGCTACGATATAGAAGGTGTGGTTCGAGCGATAGACTCCGTAGCCCTTGTGCGAATTG
>JAFYQY010000044.1 GCA_017559685.1 Alistipes sp. | reverse complement strand
GGTCAAAATTTAGTGTAGAAAACCGCATCAGTGAGTGCAGAGTGACATTCAAAAAGTGCCTTGTGTGTGCGTCTGGCGCAGAAACCAGCCATCCCGCCGGGATCACGAATTTTACGACGAGAGGTGTTTGAGTTTTCAAACATCTCTTTTTGTTTTGCCTTTTGCCCAAAGCAAGCTTTGTCCTATGCAAACAAAAAGCAGTTGCTGCGCAACCCTCTCGTCTTTTGCGAATTCCGTTGGCATTTTATTAGGGTTGCAAGGATATTTTTATTTATTGCTCGCTTCCGCTGCGCTATATGGTATCCTTGCGAGCTTGAGCTGCGCTCTGCGCTTCGAGCCCCAACGGGATCACGAATTTTACGACGAGAGGTGTTTGAGTTTTCAAACATCTCTTTTTGTTTTGCTATATGACTAAAGCAAGCTTTGTCCTATGCAAACAAAAAGCAGTTGCTGCGCAACACTACCGCCCACAATAAAAAATGCCGAAGGTTTCCCCTCGGCATTTTTGTTAAACTCCTTGCAAACCCACTATGGAATATCGTAGGTTACCGTATAGAACTGCCAGTCTCTATTCGTACTATTACTGTTACCGAAAGTTACAGTAGTATTATTGCTTTTGCAGACCAAGACTACCAATTGTGCTGCTATATGTGACAGTTTTAGAACCGTTATTTGTAGTAATCTCTATCTGTATTTCAACCTTAGTGTTGGCATTTATAGCTGCTCCATTAATTGAAACATTCTCAATCTTAAATGATGTAATTCCAGTAATATAATATTTACTACCAGACTTTCTCGTCGCCGGCGTACATGTTAGTGTCGCACTTGAGGTATCAACATTTGCATCGGAAACTGTTATTGAATACTTCGCTGTGTACGTATAGTTCTTATCAGTTTGTAAGCTGCTACTAAAGTTCAAATTTGCATTTGTAACGTTTATTGTTCCTTTATATGTAACGCTGTTACTCTGCACCACGCTCAAAATTTGGGACTCCTCAAATCCAAACTTCTCTGCCTTAAGCTGGACATAGCAGGTCTTGCTTGTTGTTGTCGACTCAGTAGTCACAAGAGTAATCGTCTGCGTTCCTGTGCCATTGACAGTATAGACATAACGTGTTACAGCCCTTGTTGGCAGGTCAGTTGTTGGTCTGAGGCCATCGAGCTCCAGAGTTACATCCATACCATCCACTAAATCCTCGCTCGAGAAGCTTAGTACAACTTCTTCATCAGCATTAGCGCCAAGATTAGTCTTACTCAAACTTGTCGTAAACTTAGGCGTTGGACGCTCCTTGTTGAATGTCGTCTCCTTACTACTATAGCCCTTAGCAACAATCGTCACCTTAAGTTCGCCCGCTGGGTCATCTGCTGTCACTACATTCTTGATGGTGTATGTACCATTGTTATAAGTTACAGCATTGCTGTCACCAGTGTTGAATGTGAAGGTGTTGTTGCCATTTACTGCCATATTGACCAAAGTGACGGTCACGTCCTTTTGAGCGTCCTTATCCACGTCAGCAAGCTGGAATGTAATATTTACACTTCTACCAAGACCCTGAGCAATTCTGTTATTTGTAATATTGAGACTCTTGAATTCACGTCCCACCTGCTGAATCTCTACCGTCTGAGTTTCGAAATAGTCTGCCTCGAGAGTAACGGTACAAGGTCCACCAACATCCTCGGTTGTAGCGAGCTTGATTGTCTGCGTACCGGCCTGCTTGATGTGGTAGATGTAGCGGTCACCACCAGTTCTTACCTGCGAGTATGTAAGCTGATCATCTGCAGGATGCATTCGGTCGAGTGTCACGAACATCGGCACTCCCGCATCTTTAGCATACGAATACTTATCCTGCAATGCTGCAAACGCATCAGCAGGGATGTCGAATGTAAAGTCAACCTCCACATCGGCCTCTGTCTCAAGGCTTGTCGCACCGAACTTACCATTGAACTTATATGCCTGACGAGCGCCCTCAGCCTTGGCGATGTTATACTCTTCAGCATCAAGAGTGAACGACACAGCCTCGGTGTCAGTTGTAGTCTTGAAGCCCGTGATTTTAACCACATTTTTCGATGGAGTGTATGTCACCTCGGTTGCATTATCGTAATTTTTACCACCAAGCGTTCCTGTATATGACATTCCCTTGAGAGAGATTGTGACCTGTTTATTGATGGCGTTGTTATCCATCGTAAACTCAATAGTCACATCCTTATCCTCACCCCAAGCAGGCGACGAACACTTTACATCTGTGAATAGATAGTTGTAGTTCTCCCAACTATCGCTACCCTGATTGAAATACTTGTTGTCCACATAGAAGGTAGAGGCATTATCGGCCTTGTTTGTAAGCCAATAGGTGTGATATACCCCATCAGGCAACGCTTTATAGGCATCAAACGTAGGAATAGTCACAGTATAATAGTACGACAGCTCTTCTCTTTTGCCATCGATAATGGAGTTACCCGCAGTCACAGGAATGGTGTTCAGCTTAGCATCAGGCGACAATGTTCTGTCCTTAGTCTCCATATCGAGCTTGAGTGGGAACATATCTTCTGTCATACCTGTAGGCAACTTGATATCGACAACCATTGGCTGCAGAATGCTACAGTGGACTTTAGGCGTACACTCAACCTGCATTGTGAATTTCTGTCGCAATGTATATCGAATCTGACGGTTCAAGTGCGAGCTATTTGTCTTCAGCGACAAAATCTGCTGATGGGTAATCTTCTCCGGAGAGTTGACATATATGGTAACATTTCTCCATCCCTTCCACGTTCCGCCACTTATATCCTCATCAGCCACCTCAATTCCTGTTATGACATCGCCGACAATATTCTCAAATCTCGCAAGCTCATTGTGTACTGCATCTTTCACATATTCATTTCCCTCGGTGCCATAATAATTAGGGATATACTTATATCTGAATATTACAGCATCATTTGTCACCAGGGTAGTATCGGTATGACTTACCCAGAGACGTCCATCATTGTCCGACACATTGGTCAGCTTAGAGGTGCTCGACGATCCGGAAATGTTGTTTCCAGCTGCTCCAGCAACCGCCTGATCCAACGAAGAATATCCCACATCGTGGACTTTTTTGAGATTAAACTGATACATAAAGTTTCTGAGGATATTATAATACTTAATCTCCTCAAAACCGTTGGCCTTTTCGGTATACACCAAGTCCATCTTATAGTAGTAGGAAGGAGTGTTATCGGGATCTACTACTTTATCTCCGCCATTATACTTACCCTTGATGATGATATGAGGTGGAGACTCTCTCCACTTCTCCTCTTCGTCGGTCATTACCGAAACCTTACGCTCATAGACATAGAACGGTTCACCTGAGTTATAGATTTTAACCTTTCCATCCTCTTTTCTGATAAAATCCGTAATAAGCGTCGCAGAGGTCAGGGCGTGACCCTCATAATTGCACTCCTTTGAAATATACGGGTACGAATAATTACTAATTGTTCCGTCTGTGGTAGTTTCGAAAAAATGCTGAAACTCCTGCGTATTGCTATTATATGGAGCAACAGTACCTCTGTCGAGGAGGTTATATACGGTAAAACCTTCAAAGAGGAAGGTGTCGTCAGTCTCATCCGTAACAGTAATCTCGGCGTAGTTTCTCAAGAGAGCAACGTGAGTGAACAAAGGCTCAATCTCATCGACAAGAGATATAACAGTCGTCCCGTTGACCGTTTCTTCTTCGATAAGAATATAAGGGACCCAGATTCTTGCCCAATATGCTACTTCATACTCTGTGTTATAGTCACCACTGGTGCGAGTTCGGTCGACATACATATTTCCGATGATACTTGTCTCGTGTCCATACACCACCTGATCAACAGGGCAGTTTGCCACATAGTGAATGATACGAGGCTTATCGGTTACGGTCAGAGTCACGGTATAATGTCTACCGCCCGTATGAGTTTCACCAGTATCTGGGTCAACGTGGTCGCTGCTACTACCCGGTATTGCCTCACAAACCTCCACAAGCATTCCGTTCTCATCGAACACGATGAGATGCAATGTCTCGACGTCGATAGTGGGGTCAACAACGGCTCTGGTATCAGCCCCCGTCAAGTCGGCAGTAGTGAACGAAATGGTGGCTTTGCTACCTATCGCACCTGTAGGCAACTCGGCAGGCTGATTGATCGGAGTATCCTCAGGCAGATTAGCCCTCTGACACGCCACACCCAATGCAAGCAACGCCAACGCCAATATGTATGTATATATTCTTCTCATTTTTCCCTATTCATAAACTTTTCTGTCACCCCACGTAAACTTATAACCGCCATTTTGGCTGAGGTTGGCATCGAGGATGGCCTCTCTCTCGCTTCCCCAGTACCACTCATCATATACACATCGAACGGAAGCGTTTGAAGTACCTAATCCTGTAGACAACACATATGTATTATCACTATTCACCTTCACTCGGTCTGTAGCGCTGAAATATGTGTTGCCATTATAGAAGAGCTGCTGAATCTTACCTCGTGTCTGTAATTCAACAATGTACAATATTTCTGCTGTAGTTGGCAATCTCCATCTGCCAGCAGGGAAACCGTGCTCCTGATAACTTGCACATCTATAGGCAGCTCCAGTTGGAGTAGACTCACTATATCCTGCTAACATTGATACAATTCTGAATTTAGGAGCAATTACCTGATAAGAATTAGCCTCGGTAGCTGTAGGATAATAATACTGCAGATTTCTCACTGTTCCATTTACATCTGTTGCCTTTATCCAACCCGTAGCGCTCTGTTGAGGCGTAGTAGTATTCTGATCAGAGACACCTAATTTATTGGAACTTCTTTCTCGAGGGTCACCAATGATATACTCCGTAT
>JAFYQY010000043.1 GCA_017559685.1 Alistipes sp. | reverse complement strand
TCAAACGAGAAGTACAACCACATTATGATGGCTATGGACACTGTTCTCGACCAGAACGGTTGCTCTTACAAGATGCCAGTGGGTACTGAGGAGGAGATCGCAGCACTCGACGCTTCATACGCTCACCTCTGCAAGATGCGTGACGAGTTGGTAACTTTGGGCATCATCCCAGCTACCGAGGAGTGGTCAAAGATCAACCCAAACTTGTAGTCGCTGAATGACAGTAAAAGCGGAGTTTCACGGCTCCGCTTTTTTGTTTATTACTCAACAAGTTAACAAAGGTTACGATGGGTTAAGTGGGTTAATATATTAACTCATTTAAACTCAATAAACTCATTAAAACCTATTAATTATGCGTCTTGCTGTACCTACACGCGATGGTCACGTTGATGACCACTTTGGCCACTGTGCCTACTATACTATCTTCGATATCGAGGATGGCAAAATCGTTAGCACTGAGCGTCTTGACTCGCCACAGGGTTGCGGCTGTAAGTCGAATATCGCCTCGGTGATGCAAGAGATGGGCATCACGCTGATGCTCGCCGGCAATATGGGCGAGGGTGCACGCACCAAGCTCGAGAGCCACAACATCCGTATCATTCGCGGCTGCAAGGGCGACATCGAGGCTGTGGTCAAGGGTTACCTCTCGGGCTTCATCCTCGACTCGGGCGAGAGCTGCTCCCACCACGAGTGTCACTCAAAGTAGACGATTAGAGAAAAAAGAGTAGGGACAGCAGATATCTGCTGTCCCTATTTTATTGGAAGTTAAGGAACTTAGGGAATTTAGTGAACTTAGGGAAGTCTGTCTGCACCATCCCTAAACTCCTTAAACTCCTTAATCTCCCTAATGTCCGTGCCCTATATCTCGTGCGACAAGGGGGCTGGTACGACCTCTCGCATATCGAAATCGCCCCAGCGTTCTGCAACGTAGTCGAGTGTTGAGCGTATCTCGTCGACATCGAACGAGGTGACAAGCTTGAGGCGTGTCTGCTTGAAGTCGGGAAGACCCTTGAAGTAGTTGGTCAGGTGGCGACGCATCTCGAGGATACCTACCCTATCGCCCTTCACCTCGAGCGACTTGGCAAGGTGTTCCTTGGCTATGGTAACACGCTCAATGACAGATGGTTGTGCGAGTAGCTCACCCGTCTCGAGATAGTGGCGGCACTCGCGGAATATCCAGGGACGGCCATACGTCGCACGGCCAATCATCACGCCATCGACGCCATACCTATCGAACATCAGCTTGCACTTCTCGGCCGAGTCGACATCGCCATTGCCGATGATGGGGATGGTGATGCGTGGGTCGTTCTTAATCTTGCCGATGAGCGTCCAGTCGGCCTCGCCACGATACATCTGCGAGCGTGTGCGGCCGTGGATGGTAAGTGCCGCAATGCCAACATCTTGCAGACGTAGGGCTATCTCCTCGATATTCTTCATCTCGTCGCTCCAGCCGAGGCGTGTCTTCACGGTCACGGGCTTGTTGACAGCACGCACAATCTGTCGTGTCATCTCGACCATAAGGTCGGGGTCCTTCATCATTCCCGAGCCAGCACCGCGTGCTGCAATCTTCTTCACGGGGCAGCCGAAGTTGATGTCGATGATGTCGGGATTTGCACTCTCGGCGATGCGTGCAGCCTCGACCATAGGCTCTATGAGGTGGCCATAGATCTGTATGCCCACAGGGCGTTCGTAGTCGGCGATGTTGAGCTTGGCACGCGACTTCCAGGCATCACGGATGAGGCCATCCGACGAGATAAACTCGGTGTAGACCACGTCGGCACCAAACCTCTTGCACATATATCGAAACGAGGGGTCGGTGACATCCTCCATAGGGGCAAGAAATAGGGGCTTCTCGCCCAACTCTATATCAGCAATCTTCATAGCGTTCTCAATTTTTTGCAAAGATACGAAAAAGTATTGATGATTCACCACTTTACCGCTGAATTGTCGCACGAGGATGCTGTAGAAGATGGGTCTACCATTGGTAAGAGGCCTGATGTTGAATGTTGAAATGTTGAAAAACCCTATGTATTTCAACTTTTCAACATCATCAACGAGAAGTGATAGTATCAGTGGGAGATAGTGATAGTATCAGTGGAATATAGTATACTATAGTATCAGTGACAGTAATAGTGTTAGTGTCAGTGGGATATAGTAAACTATATATATATGTTGATATATACACTGTGACACTATGAGTTACAGTGGGTTTATATCAATCCCTCTATACTCATCACCCTCACTGAGACTCACATTGTGTGTTGTTGAAATGTTGAAAAACATAGGGTTTTTCAACCTGGAAACATTCAACACACAGCAAACATAGCGAGTTCTGCAGAGAACTCGTCACCCCAACTTCCCTTTGGTTCTTCTACATCCAGGTAGAGAACTTAGTGAGGCTAAGGAATTTAGGGAGTCTAAGGAGGAGCAAATGCCAATCTCCCTACTCTCCCTAAACTCCCTAATCTCCTTACTCTCCTTACTCTCCCTCTCGACAGAACGTTGTCAGAACCAGTGTCGTCCAAGCCAACGTCACTGCTAATTACTAATTTCTAATTCCTAATTTCCAATTTCTAATTATTTTTACTATCTTTGCCCCATTGAATATATAAATATAGGTAAGCAATGATAAATATCGAGACATTCATCCAAGAGGTCGTGTGCCGAGCTACCCAGGAGCTCTATGGCACAAGCGACAACATCCAGATACAGAAGACCCGCAAGGAGTTCGAGGGCGACTACACCGTGGTTGTCTTCCCCTTGTTGCGTGCCTCTAAGAAGTCGCCCGAGGCTACAGCAACAGAGCTCGGCGAGAAGATTGTGGCATCAACACCCGAGATCAAGTCGTTCAACGTCATCAAGGGCTTCCTCAACCTCGCCATCGACCCATCATTCTGGGCGGCACGCTTTGCCGAGATTGTAGAGTGCGAGAACTACGGTATGGCACCAGCGTCGGGACGCACAATTATGATTGAGTACTCGTCGCCAAACACCAACAAGCCTCTCCACCTCGGCCACATCCGCAACAACTTGCTCGGCTACTCGGTGGCTACAATCCTCAAGGCTAATGGCCACAACGTCATCAAGGTGAACCTTGTGAACGACCGTGGTATCCACATCTGTAAGTCTATGCTCGCTTGGCAGCTTTATGGTAACGGCGAGACCCCACAGTCGTCAGGTATGAAGGGTGACCACCTCGTGGGTAAGTACTACGTCGAGTTCGACAAGCACTACAAACAGCAGGTCAAGGAGCTCGTAGCCGAGAAGGGTATCTCGGAGGACGAGGCTAAGAAGACCGCTCCTATTATGCTCCAGGCACAGGAGATGTTGCGTAAGTGGGAGGCTAAGGAGCGTGAGGTATACTCGTTGTGGGAGACTATGAACGGCTGGGTATACGAGGGCTTCGACGTGACATACAAAGCACTCGGCGTTGACTTCGACAAGGTATACTACGAGTCTGAGACCTACCTCCTTGGCAAGAGCCTCGTGGAGGATGGCCTCAAGAAGGGTGTCTTCTTCCGCAAGGAGGACAACTCTGTATGGATTGACCTCGAGGCAGATGGTCTCGACCAGAAGCTCTTGCTTCGTGGCGATGGCACATCGGTATATATGACTCAGGACCTCGGCACAGCACT
>JAFYQY010000006.1 GCA_017559685.1 Alistipes sp. | reverse complement strand
GTTAGCACCGCAGAAACCGTCAACAACGTAGAGCTTCTTACCAGAGAGCTCCTTCTGAGCGATACCCTTCAACACTGCCCACGACTCCTCCGAGCAAGGCTTGTTGTCGTTCTTGTACTCCTCCGAAGTCCACCAGATAGTGTCCTTAGAGTTCTCGTCCATTACGATGAACTTGTCCTTAGGCGAACGGCCGGTGTAAACACCTGTCATTACGTTAACAGCGCCAAGCTCAGTCTCCTGACCCTTGTCGAAACCTGTCAACTCAGCCTTAGTCTCCTCCTCGAAAAGGAGCTCATACGATGGGTTGTAGATCACCTCAGTTGTGTCGGTGATACCATACTTCAATAAATCTTCTTTCTTGAAAGCCATAGTGTTTGTGATTTATAAAATTGTTTAACTTCTTGTTTTTCTGTTACTTAATACCGAGCTATTGAGGTTTTTAACAACGCCGCACTCGGCCTGGCGAACGGCGCTTTCGTAAAAGTCCCTATTTCACCGCTGCAAAGATACGACAATATTTTGAATTGTGAAAAAATTAACACTAAATTTTTCAAACTTTTTTCCAATTCGTATATAAGTTGTACTTATATGCGCCTCTGAGGGCATAGCAAAAGGGGTGCCTAACTTCGAGAGTCGGGCACCCCTTTGGGTTATTCGAATCGTTTTTCGATTAGCGAGCGATGTTGCGCTTGATCAACTCGTGCTTTGGAGCCACCTTCTTTGGAGTGAGCTTTACCATCGAGTGAGCGCTCTTCTTCAACATTGCCGCAGGAGCCATCTTAACCTGCTTCTGCTTCATCAAGCGTGATACGGTGCAGAAGCGCTTGTTGAGGCCGTTGCTCAACTTCTGAGCAGCGAGCGAGTAGTCGCTGATATACTCCTCCAAAACGCCTGCGTACGACACCTTGATAGACTGGCCGTTGTCGCCGATTGCGTCTACGTCGATGTTGTAGAGGTCGCCATTCTTAGTTACCTTCACTGTACCCGAAGTACAGAGTGCAGTCTCTACGAAGTACTCCCAATTGTCGTCGAGGAGTGCCCAATATGTACCGTAACCATAGCCGTCAGCGTCAACGCCACCAGCAACTGCAGTACCTGCTGCGAATGTCGAAAGGAGCTTGTACTCGCCTGCAACAGGAGCGGTCTCCGAGAGGTCGCCCTGCAACTCGATAACGAAGTAGTCGTTCGAAGTCATCGAATAGAGGTCGATATACCAGTTGGTTGCGCCCGACTCATAGTAGTCGCCCCAATTCTCGTAGTAGCCCATCTCGAAGCAAGTGAGATCCTTATCGCCTGTGCTGCCGCCTGTGTTACCGCCGCCATTGCTCAAAGTAGTGAATGGAACAGCAGTAACCTCGGTAGTGATTGCGCCGCTTGTCGAAACACCGAATGCCAAAGCGTAGTATGCAGTGTTTGCCTCGAGGTAGCCCTCGAACGAATATGCGTCGTTACCCGACGAAAGTGCGTCTGCGATAGAGTAGCCGTAACCCTCGTAGAACTCCTTAATCTCGGCGATATACTCAGCTGCAAGCTCCTTCTTGTCGGTGTACATATCGTAAATCTCCTTCTCGATAACGTCAAAGTAGTAAGTGTCGTAGTTCGAAGGGGTTACGGCAACTGTAGCACCAGTCGCAGTGATGTCTGTAACGTTTACATTGAAGGTGTTGTTGCTAGTAGTTGCATCGCCACCCGCGTTGCCACCTGAGCTCAAAGTCTTGAACACAACCTTGGTCATACCGCTTGTGATCTCGCCACTCTCCGACAAACCGAATGCGAATGCGTAGTACTCGGTGTCTGGATCCAAGTCACCAGGCTCGTAGGTGTAGGCATCCTTACCATACGACACGAAGTCTGCGAAAGAGATGTCGTAGCCGTAGCTCTTCAGCTCCTCGATGTAGTCCTTAATCTCGGCTACATAGTCTGCAAGGAACTGCGCCTCGCTTGAATAGACGTCGAGATAATCCTTCTCGATAACGTCGAAGTAGTAGGCGTCGTTGTTCGAAGGGGTTACGCTAACAGTAGCTCCGTTAGAAGAGATACCTGTAACAGTAATAGCATAGGTAGCTGTTGTACCGCCGTTACCATTGTTCTCTCCGTTACCGCCGTTGTTACCGCCATTGATAATACCGCCCAACTGGTCGCACGCAACGCCGCATACCGCCAACATTGCGATGATAAAGAGTTTTACTAATTTTTTCATAGCATCTATAAATTAAAATGTGTTTGTTTACTGCAATTTTGCCGAGATGAGCGCCATAAACTCCTCACGGGTACGAGGGTCTGAAAGGAAGATGCCCGTAAAGGCCGACGTTGTAGTCTTCGAGCCCTGCTTCTCCACGCCACGCATCTGCATACACATATGCGAAGCCTCGATAACCACAGCCACGCCGATAGGGTTCAAAGCCTCCTGGATGCAGTCACGAATCTGCACGGTCAAGCGCTCCTGCACCTGCAAGCGACGAGCGAAGCACTCCACCACACGTGCTACCTTCGAGAGGCCTGTGATTGTGCCATTCGGGATATAGGCCACGTGCG
>JAFYQY010000042.1 GCA_017559685.1 Alistipes sp. | reverse complement strand
TTGAGCGAACCAACCTGGTTCAAAGGCAGACGTACGATACGTGACTGCTCGGCCAAAGCCTGCAAGAAAGACTGACGAATCCACCATACAGCGTATGAGATAAACTTAAAGCCTCGGGTCTCATCAAACTTCTCGGCAGCCTTAATCAAACCGAGGTTACCCTCGTTGATAAGGTCGGGAAGGCTCAAACCCTGATTCTGATACTGCTTTGCAACCGACACCACGAAACGAAGGTTAGCCTTTGTGAGCTTCTCCAATGCCTCCTGGTCGCCCTTGCGAATTCGTTGAGCGAGTTCTACCTCCTCTTCAACAGTAATAAGTTCCTCTTTACCAATCTCCTGCAAATACTTATCGAGAGATGCACTCTCACGATTAGTGATGGACTTCGTAATCTTTAATTGACGCATAAATCTATATAAATTGTTTCTTCGTTTTCACTATCTTAGACGAGAGACGAAAGACGAGAGTTTTATACCTCTACTCCCCTTCCACCACAATCGTCGATGATTGAACTACTCAATCACAACATAGGTTGCGGACTTGCCATTCGGATAGACGCCGTCGATAGACTGAATCTTATCGGTGAGACGTCCCAGCTCGGAGATGCTGCGCACCGCCTTGTCGTTGATGTGGGTGATGATAAATCCCTCACGCACACGGGCTTTAGCAAGCAAACCGCCACTCTTGACCGACACTACCTGAACGCCACCCTTGATGTCGAGCTTCTTGGCTGTGCGGTCGTCGATATCGGCAAAGCGACCACCCAAAACCTCGACTACATCAACGTCATTTTTGGTTAGGAGCTCAGCCTTACCTGCTTTATTACGAAGAACAACCTCAAAATGTTTCACTTTACCGTCTCTTTTTACAACTAACGATAATTTATCGTTCGGACTATGCTTGCCAATCTGCTCGGTGAGAGTTGTCGGAGCGGTGATTTTTACGCCTCCAATTTCGACAATGACATCGCCCTTGCGGATGCCCGCCTCCGAGGCTGAACCATTCTCCATAACGCCCGCAACATAGACGCCACCAACCTCGCTGATGCCTGTCTCCTTGCCGAGTTGATCGATGAAATCCTGGTCGATGTAGCGATACGAAATACCGAGCAATGCACGCTGTACGATACCGTATGCTCGCAAGTCGTTAACTACCTTACGCACAATGCTTTCGGGTACCGCAAACGAGTAGCCAATATAGCTTCCTGTCGAGGACTTGATAACGGTATTGATACCCACCAACTCGCCTCGTGCATTAACCAACGCACCACCCGAATTGCCAGGGTTTACAGCTGCGTCAGTCTGGATGAACGACTCGATGCGGAACTCGTTAGGGATGACATCCAACTGACGAGCCTTGGCACTTACGATACCCGCTGTGATGGTCGATTGAAGGTCGAGTGGCGAGCCGATAGCCAACACCCACTCACCAAGACGCAACGCATCCGATGAGCCAAACTGCAATGTAGGCAGACCATCCGCCTCGATTTTCACGAGAGCGATATCGGTTGTAGGGTCTTTGCCGATAACCTTTGCATCGAATACACGACCGTCGTTGAGCTTTACACGCAACTTTGTTGCGCCATCCACCACGTGATTGTTGGTTACGATATAACCGTCGTGCGAGATTATCACACCCGAACCACCCGAACGATGCTCACGCTTTTTAGGCTGAGCGTTGCCCTGCGGTTGCTGTGGCTGTGGAAAACCGAAAAACTCGAGGAACGGATCATAAGGCATCAAACTCTGCTGACGCACCTCAACCTCGAGAATAGCCTCGATATTCACTACCGCCTTGACCGCCATCTCGGCCGCATAGGTGAGGTCGGGATATTGGGTCGAAGACTCCAACTTAACAAATTGAGCTGTTGCCGAAGGGGTGGTATTAACATCATAAGATGCTGATTCTATTGATGTTGTCGTTACGCTATCGGAGCTAACAACCGACGCATACGACACCACACCAGCACCGAGAAGTGCCGAGGCAAAACAAGCTGTCGCCAAAACTAATACAAGAGTGTTCTTTTTCATAATTTGTGTTTTTATTTCGCCTTGAAA
Source organism: Alistipes sp. (assembly GCA_017559685.1). Next base: position 6,168 of record JAFYQY010000042.1, on the reverse strand, counting down.
ACGAATATCAACACAAAATTATTGCAAAATGCCCGAAAAATCAAAATTTTTCAATGGCAAACCGACTTGATATCGTAATTTTAACTAAATTTGCGTGATTATTACCCTCTCTAATAGAGAGGCAATGGTAGAGAATAGAGAAAAAAAATGAAAGTAGTTGTAGGTTTATCGGGAGGAGTTGATTCGTCGGTGGCGGCGTACTTGCTCAAAGAGCAGGGGCACGAGGTTATCGGTCTCTTTATGCGTAATTGGCACGATACGACGGGTAAGCTAGAGGGTGAGTGTTCGTGGCACGACGACCAGGTATTTGCCGAGTTGGTGGCAAAGCGTCTGGATATCGCCTTCCACTATGTCGATTTATCGGTCGAGTACCGCAAGAGAGTGGTCGATTATATGTTCTCGGAGTATGAGAAGGGTCGCACACCAAACCCCGATGTATTGTGCAACCGTGAGATAAAGTTCGACGTCTTTCTCAAGGAGGCGCTCAAGCTCGGAGCCGAGGCGGTGGCGACAGGTCACTACTGCCGTAAGGAGGAGCGCATAGTCGATGGCGAAACCGTCTATTCGCTCTTGGCGGGTAGCGACCCCAACAAGGATCAGAGTTACTTCCTCTGTCAGCTCTCGCAGGAGCAACTCAAGTATGCGATGTTCCCTATCGGGCACCTTCTGAAGCCCGAGGTGCGACGCATAGCCGAGGAGCAGAAGTTGGCAACTGCTAAGCGCAAAGATTCGCAGGGCATCTGCTTTGTGGGCAAGGTCGATTTGCCCGTATTCCTACAGCAACAGCTCGCATCGAAGAGGGGAAACATTCACGAGATTTTGCCTTCGTGGCGACGTTACGCCGAGCGTGAGGGGGCTACGGAGCTGGAGAAGCTCGCTGAGCCATACCGCTACACCGTGCGTGACGGCAAGAAGATTGGCGAGCACAACGGAGCGCACTTCTACACCATAGGTCAGCGCAAGGGACTCGGCATTGGAGGTCGCAAGGAGTCGCTCTTTATTATAGGTACCGACGTCGAGACAAACACCATATATGTAGGTGAGGGTGATAGTCACCCTGGACTCTACCGCAAGGCGTTACGCATAGATAATGCCGAGGTGCATTGGGTGGAGCCGTGCGAGGCACTCAATGTGGGCGAGGAGCGCAGAATAAAGGCTCGCATTCGCTACCGTCAGCCACTCGAGGAGGCGACGCTCATTCAGCACGAGGAGGCTCTCTACATCCTCTTCGACAAGCCACAGCGAGGTATTGCGGGCGGTCAGTTTGCCACTTGGTACGAGGGCGATAGACTTATCGGCTCGGGAGTAATAAAATATTAAGGCTATGAAAAGATTTTTCTCTGCAATTATCCTAACGCTTGCGCTATTCGGCTCGGTCGAGGCGCAGAAGTTGGAGTGGGTGGATGGAACGTCACTCAACATCTGCGGACACACCATCCGCAACGCCAAGAACCCATATTCACGTATCGATGCCAAGGCTTACAACTTCGAGAATAGCGCCATTATTCGCTACTCTCGCTACCCTTCGGGCGTGTATGTGATGTTCAAGACCAACTCGTCGCAAGTGGCTGTCGAGTGGACTCTCGCATCGCCGAAGATTCGTGATAATATGACCCCTATCGTGCAACTCGGTGTAGACCTCTACATCAAGGATGGTGACGAGTGGCGCTTCTGCGGTGTAGGTCGTGTATCGACAAAGCCGAACGTTACAACCTACAAGAAGACTCTCGTTCGCAATATGGACAACAGCGAGAAGGAGTTTATGCTCTACTTGCCACTTTGGAACGAGGTCACTTCGCTCAAGATTGGCGTAGACAGCGATGCCAACATCTCGGCAACACCTTCGCCATACAAGCACCGAGTGGTGACCTATGGCACAAGTACCCTCCACGCAGCGTCGCCTTCACGCCCAGGTATGGCTCCTTTGGCACGTTTGAGCCGAATGCTCGGTGTCGACTTCGTGAACTTCAGCTACAGCGGTCAGGGCAAGATGGAGCCCGAGAGTGCCAATGTTTTGGCCGACTGCGAGACCGATGCTATAGTCTGCTACTGCTTTGGCAACACCACGCCTACCGAGATTGAGGAGCGTGTAGACGCCTTTGTGGAGCGAGTGGCAAAGGCTCACCCCGACAAGGCTATCATCTTTATGCCGCCATTCCTCTACAACCCTCGCAACCCCGACCTCGTGAAGCGTGAGTTTGCGACCAAAAAGCGAGAGACCATAGATCGCAAGATGGCGGTATTGACCAAGAGATACAAGAACGTCTACTACATCAACATCAAGGATGCGTGCGGCACGGACAACGAGGCGAGCATCGACAACTCGCACCCTAACGACCTCGGCTTCGACCGCATATTGCAGAGTTACAGCCCGAAGATTGCCAAGATACTCAAGAAGCACGGCATCAAAACCACAAAACGCTAATTCTAAAAACACAACCAATATGAAAAGATTTTTAACTACACTCGTTTTGGCAGTAGCCATCGTCGGAACCTCCGTCGCACAGACGTGGGTTAACGCCACCCAATTGGGCATTCACGGTCACACCAAGAAGAGCGACAAAAGCCCCTACTACCGCTTCGACCACACCCCTTACGAGGGCTTCAACAAGACTATCGTAAACTACTCGAAGTGCCCGTCGGGACTCTACGTAGTATTCAAGACCAACTCGTCGAAAATCTCGGCCAAGTGGGCAAACGTCAAGAAGCGCATTGGCGACAATATGACAGGTATCTCGCAACTCGGTCTCGACCTCTACATCAAGGATAACGGCAAGTGGAGATATGCCGCAGTAGGTCGTGTCTCGATTCTCCCCGAGAAGAACGAGCGCACCAAGACCCTTATCCAGAACCTCGCTGAGGGCGAGAAGGAGTGTCTGCTCTACCTCCCAGGTTGGTGCGAGCTTACAAGCCTTGAGATTGGCGTAGACGAGGGTGCTACAATCGTAGGTTTGCCAAAGCCTTTCAACCACAAGGTTATCGTTCACGGCTCGAGCATCACTCACGGTGCGTCGGCTTCACGCCCTGCGATGTACTACCCTGCGCAGTTGAGCCGTAACCTCGGCATCGACTTCGTGAACTTCGGCTTCAGCGGTCAGTGCAAGATGCAACCGCAGTTCCTCGAGTTCCTGAAGACGTGCGAGGCTGATGCCTTCCTATTCGACGCCTTCTCGAACCCTACAACCAAGGAGATTGAGGAGCGCTTGGACAACTTCGTAGCGGAGTTGGTTAAGGCGCACCCTGGCAAGCCACTCATCTTCCTCCAGAGCCCAATCGATTTGGACAGCAACTTCGACACCAAGAAGTATGCTCGACGCTTGCACCACATCGCCGTAGCATCGAAGATGATGAAGGCACTGGCAAAGCAGTACAAGGATGTCTACTTCCTCGAGGTGCCAAACGTATTGGGTACCGACGCCACAATCGACAACTCACACCCTACCGACCTCGGCTTCGACCGCTTCGTGAAGGCCTACCAGCCTAAGATTGCGAAGATTCTCAAGAAGTACGGCATCAAGGGTAACAAATAGAGACGTCTATGAAAAGAGCTGTTCTAGTTATCGTTGCGCTCCTCCTCGTCGCATCGGGAGCATCGGCGCACAACCCCAAGGCGTGGCGCAAGATGAAGGGTAACATCAACTTCCTCTTGGTGAGTGACGTAGGTCGAGAGGGTTGCTTCGACCAGAAGGTTATCGCCAACACTATGGGCGAGGTGGCGAAATACACCAAGCCTCGTGCCATAATTGCCACAGGCGACACCCACCACGGCAAGGGGGTAAAGAGTGTGAACGACTCGCATTGGCAGAGCAACTACGAGGCGGTATACACCCACCCTAAGTTGAAGATTGATTGGTACGCCGCACTCGGCAATCACGAGTACCAAAGCAGTCCGAATGCGCTTATCGACTACTCGAAGGTAAACCCTCGTTGGCACCTCCCAAAGCGATATTACACCACTGTGTTTAAGCGAGGTGGCGTAACAATTCGCTTTGTGATGTTGGACACAACGCCTATGATTGACCGCTTCAGAGCCGTTAAAAACCCTGAGGCTCGCCAGCAAGACTACAACGAGCAGTTGGAGTGGCTCGACGGCGTGTTGAAGGAGGCGAAGGAGGATTGGGTAGTAGTTTCGGGACACCACCCTATCTACGCCCAAACCCACAAGAAGGAGGCGGAGCGTAAGGATATGCAGGATAGACTGAATAGCGTGCTCTGCAACCACAGCAATGTCGATGTCTACCTCTGCGGACACGTACACTCATTCCAGCACTTCCGCACCAAGGATAGCGATATCGACTATGTCGTAAACACCTCGGGCGGAATGGGTAGAGATGTGAAGCGGATGAAGGAGACGCAGTATTGTAGCTCCTCGTCGGGCTTCTCGGTACTCTCGGCCAGCAAGAAGAGCCTCGCAATCTATATGATTGACAAAAACGGCAACATCTTGCACACCGTAAATAGAGCAAAGTAGAGTTTGAGGGAGCTAAATGGCATTCTATGCCATTGAACGCCATTCTACTCCTCTCGCTGAAACCGTATCATCGTATCATCCGTATCACGGTGGTGTGCCCTGATACGGTGATACGCTTGATACGCTTGTAACGGTATTAGCCGACCACTACGGCAGATAGAGAACACCTCCTCTCTCTGTTAGTAAGCCCTTAGCTATGGCTCTCGCTATCTTCACTCGTGCGTATGCTCGATTCATATCGTACGCATCGACCAACTTTGTAGTTAACACCTTGCGCTCTACGCCATTGGGGTAACTCTCTCTTATTATCCTTACACATACATTCTCTTCGTTTGATTCTACTTCTGCGTCGTTAGGCATATCACACTCCTCGGGTAAACCCTCCTCGGTGATATGAAAGGCAAAGGGTGCGAACTCCTCGTTACGGCAGTACTGTGGCTCCACCACGGAGCGTTCGCCAACCTTACGCACATATATCATAGTCTCAACCTTGCGTTGTAGCGTCGAGCCTATGTGTCCTCGAGCCTTGTCACTATTAGGGTTGGTATGCAATACACACATAATATGACAATTACGCTCGGTGGAGAGTGCCATAAGTTCGCCCACTACGGCGTCACTCTCCTCTATACAATTACTATTGTACATAAGGTCTGAGATGCCGTCTATAACCACCATACGTGGTTTGTAGTAGGCTATGGCATCTCGCAGTATCGCAAATCGCTCCTTGGGCTCAACCTCACGGAGCGTGAGTGCCACAAGCATATCGTAGGGCTTGTCCTCGGGCACTTTTGCCATACGATGTATGCGTTTGATAACACGTTGTACGTGGCTTGCCGACTGCTCGGTATCTACCCACAGAACTAACGATTGTGAGGGGGTAATACCGAACGATGCGGTGCCACTCGGGCGGAGCATTGCGCCCACAAGAGCAGTACAGAGAAAGGTCTTTTTGCTCTTGGCTGCGCCTACGACGGCCGAGATATTGCCCTCCGAGGCTATAATCGAGCCATAACGTGAGAGTATGGGTATAGGCTCGGGGATGTCGGTCGAGGCATCGAGCAGGTGGGGCTTGATGGTGTTGTAACGACAATTCTGCTCAATCTTCTCTCGCACTTTGTCGCTGTCGTACTTGGGGGCAAGCTGGTCGTATTGCTCTCGTTCACGCTCGGTTGTGAGCGACGACCTGTCGACATTGCCCGATGACATATTCAATAATTTACCCAGGTTTACACCTATATCCAAGTCTGCGGTAGGCATTGCCACAGAGACGGCATTAGCACTACCAACACTACTAATGTTAGTATTCATAAATAAAAATATTTAAGTTGATTGTTAAGTTATTAGGTACGCTGACGTCGTGCGTTTCGTGGTGCAAATATATAACACGAAAGAGCCCTTGTCAAGAGTTTCAGCCAACTTTTTTTACCCCTGTGCGCTATCTCACTTGCTATCAGTAAAATAAATTTTTGAACATTTGCGGTTACGCAGTTACAGAGTTACAGAGTTACACAGTTACACAGTTACACGGGCACGCACCCCTGTAACTCGTGTAACTTGTAACTTGTAACGAGAGAGTGGAGAGTCGATAGGACTTGATAGGATTTGATAGGAGTCGCACCTGCGGTGCTTGATAGGACTTGATAGGACTTGATAGGATAGTCCTATAATATCCCATCAAGGGCGCAAGCCCGAATCCT
>JAFYQY010000005.1 GCA_017559685.1 Alistipes sp. | reverse complement strand
GCTTGCTCGGTACCGCCATCGAGTTTGAATGCTCCCTCGGTAAACGGAAGGAGGTGCTCCTCGAAATTGTTGCCCGGATATACGGCAAACTTTCCAAACGAGAAGTGGGCATCACGTCCACCCTCGCCCGTTGCGCCCCCAGGCCAATGCTTGACCATAGCATTCACGCTATTTACACCCCACGCACCCTCACGAGCATCTGCGCCCTTCGAGGTTTGGAAACCATCGGTATAGGTGCGAGCGATATCGGTAGCCAACTTCGAGCCTTCGCCAAAGGTTGCTACTGCACGACGCCAACGAGGCTCGGTTGCAAGGTCAATCTGTGGTGAAAGAGCCGTTGCCATACCCAAGTGGCGATACTCGGTCGAAGCCACCTCTCCAAAACGCTTTGCTACGGCAGGATCGAACGTCGCCGCCATACCGAGCAATCCAGGCCAAACCGAAATCTTACCGCCGCTACCTGCGTTGAACTCATCGTCGGAGATAAGTCCGTGACGTGGGTCTGACGAGTTGTTTGCCGGAATACCGTGATCAAGGCTCTCGCACAAGGCTTGCACCTTGTTGTTCCACTCGGCTGCCACGTATGGGCTCTGTACCTTCGTAATGAGGATGTGGCGCACCTTATCCTTAACGATAAACTCAATCTGCTGATCGGTCAAATCGGCTGGCGAAGCGTACGATTTGCTGAACACACTGCCATTGTAGGTACCCTTCTTATTTCCATCCTCAAGTGCAGGGAGTGCCTGGTGCGAAGAGTAGAGCATCAATCCCGCAATCTCCTCCAACGAGAGTTGCGAAGCCAAATCTTTGGCACGCTCCTCGGACGAAAGTCGCCAATCTTCGTACTTGTCGAGTTTGCCGTTACGGTTGAGGTCTTTGAATGCAAAACCGTCAACCTCCAAAATCGTTACACCCGAATTCTGGTTGTAGCCGAGAGAGCGACCACCCTGCTGGTTAATCTCAATATATGGGCCTTTATCCACCTTCTCCCACTTCGGTTGTGCCGAGAGGGAGAGAGCAGGGCAGAGGAGTGCCAATATGCAGAGTGTGCGTTTCATTTTTGTCTTTTACTTCTTGGTTGCGTCGCCTGTTGCGATGTAGTTGTGCTTGGTCTTGAGCTCCTTGTTGATAACCGGCAAAACGGTTGGTTCCAAAACCTCGGTGTAGCAGAGAGCATTCGGGTGAGCCGAATCTTTCTGATACTTCGCCATCAAGCCCTTCTGTGCATCTACGAGCTGTGAGTGGTAGTCTACATACGGAATCTTGTTCGCCTTACAGTACTCCTTGATCATCACGTTGAGGCGGATAATCTCGTCGCCAGGAACAAAGTCCACATTCGGACGCCAGCGGAACTTCTCGGCAGGAGTTACCGAGCAGAGGATAACCTTAATCTTGTGCAACTTTGCCAACTCGCACATCGACTTGATGTTGTTGAGGATATTCTCGTGGGTAATCTTGCCGTTGTTGAGGGCGATATCGTTGATGCCCGCCATAATAACCACAGCACGAGGGTTCAACTCGATAACGTCACGGCGGAAACGCACCAACATATGCGAGGTGGTCTGACCGCCGATACCACGACCTACAAAGTTATTCTCCTTGAAGAAATCGGGGTGATACTTTGCCCAATTCTGGGTGATTGAGTTGCCCATAAAGACAACATCGGGACGAACGCCCGAAGCGAGAACTTCGGCGTTAAACTTCTCGTAACGATAGAACTTCGCCCAATCTTGCTTGGTTGGGTCTTTCTTCGCCTGTGCGTATGCGCACTCGCACGCACAAAAAGCAAATACTGCCATAAGGCAGAGCACAAAAAATCTCTTCATAATGTAATGTGTTGAGTGAGGGGGCTGTCAAACCATAACAGCCCCTTTACTTTGTAATAATCAGCTTATTTTGTAGCCTGCCATACCAATGCCGAAGCACCGAGCACAGCAGCGTTCTTATTCTGCAACTCGCTTGGGAGAACCTTCACCTTGTTCTTGAATGCGATGAGCATATTCTCCTCCATATACCACTTAATTGGGTCGAAAATCAAATCGCCAGCCTTAGCCAAACCTCCGAAGATGAAGATAGCCTCAGGCGAAGTGATGGTAACGGCGTCAGCCAAAGCGTAGCCGAGCTTCTGACCTGTCAAGCGGAAGCACTCCTTAGCGATAGGGTCGCCCTGAGCAGCAAACTGCGACAACATAGCAGCCTCGAGCTGGTCGAATGAGTACTCACGAAGTGGCGAAGGATCGTTCATTGTAGCCATCAACTCGAAAGCGGTACGCTTGATACCTCCTGCCGAGGTGTAAGTCTCGAGACAGCCCTTACGACCGCAACCGCAGTCACGACCACCACGCTCAACGATAACGTGACCGAACTCACCTGCAAAACCATCGTGACCGTAGATCATCTCGCCATTTGCAACGAAGCCCGAACCAACACCAGTACCGAGGGTGATCATTATGAAATCCTTCATACCCTTAGCGCCACCGTAAACCATCTCACCGATAGTTGCAGCGTTAGCGTCGTTGGTAACATATACAGGAACGTTGATGAAGTGCTTGCCCAAATCCTCAGCCAAGTTGAAGATACGATCCTCGTCCTTCAAACCTGCTGCGAGCTGCTCCTTCGAGTACTTCCACAAGTTCGACGGAATCTCAACCGTACCCTTGTAGTAGTTGCCGTTTGGTGCACCGATACCGATACCTACCAAGTCGTAGTTGAAGTTGATGCTGTTGAGCAAGGTCTTCATTGCGGTAGCCAAATCCTCGATGTAGCGAGGGTAGTCGTCGTATGCCATATACGAACGTGTCGAGATAGCCGATTCGCCGAAGATTTCGCCCTTCTCATCTACGAGACCAAATGCGGTGTTTGTACCACCGATGTCGATACCAAAAACTAATTTTTTCATAGTAGGTTGTTGTTAAAATTTTGTAGTTATTCTATGCTATTTAAAAATTATCTTCGATTTAACCTTTCAAAGTTAAGGATAAATTCCAAGATTACAAATTTTTTCGTACCTTTGAGGAGTTGATTTTAAAAAATTGGCAGATTTAACACATTTTTACGATGAAATTATACTCCAATAGCGAACTACTTTCGCTCTTTGAGCGACACATTGCACAGATGCCGACTCCCGAAGAGCCTCAACTTCTCTACGCTCCTATCAAGTATGGTTTGGAGGTTGGTGGCAAGCGCATCCGCCCTACTCTTCTGATGTTGGCTTATAACCTCTATGCGGAGGATATCGAGAGGGGTTTGATGCCTGCAATGGCGGTGGAGATTTTCCACAATTTCACACTCCTTCACGACGATATTATGGACAACGCATCGGTGCGTCGTGGTCGTCCGTCGGTGCCTGCAAAGTGGGGCGAAAATGTGGCGATTTTGTCGGGCGATGCGATGTTGATTTTGGCGTATAACCACCTGCAACGCACTCAAACAGACAAACTTTCAAGAATATTCGAGACGTTTAATAAGATGGCTGCTGAGGTGTGTGAGGGACAGCAGTTCGATATGGATTTCGAGACTCAATCGAAGGTGTCGGTGGTTGATTATATGAGAATGATCGAGCTCAAGACTGCGGCTCTGCTTGCGGGCTCGGCTCACATCGGAGCAACACTCGCAGGGGCATCGGCTCACGACTGCCAAAAACTCTACAATTTTGGTTTGGAGGTGGGACTCGCCTTCCAGTTGCAAGATGATTTACTCGACAGCTTCGGCGACGAGCGTTTGGGTAAGAAGATTGGTGGCGACATTCTCGAGGGCAAGAAGACAATTCTTATGATTGAGGCCTTCTCACGTGCAAATGAGGAGCAACGTAATGTGTTGCGTACCACCCACTTGCGTGAGGATTTGAGCGACGCCGAGAAGATTGCGACAATCAAGGCGTTGTACGAGGAGTTGGGTGTTCCCGAGCGTGTTGAGCAGCAAATTGCGCAGAAGTTCCAGCGAGCACTCTCGATTTTGGATACTCTCGAGGCGCCGCAAGAGCGCACTGTCGAGTTGCGCAAGTATGCCGAAAATCTCGTAGGCAGAAAGAGCTAAATTAAAGTGAGTAGTTAGGAGAGAGTAGAGGGTAGTTTTTAATTTCTCTAACGCCCTTAACAGCAAAAGAAAGACTATGATTAAAAGACAAGATATTGAAATTATGGCGCCCGTGGGGTGCTACGAGTCGCTTCACGCTGCGATAAATGCGGGTGCGAACTCGGTCTATTTTGGCATTGGACGATTGAATATGCGCTCGGCTTCGGCGGCGAATTTCTCGGAGGCCGATATGGAGAAAATCGTCGAAATTGCCCACAATGCTGGTGTTAAAACCTACCTTACTGTCAACACCATCATCTATGATGATGAGTTGGCGGTTATGCAGCAGGTTGTGAACAAGGCCAAGGAGGTGGGTGTCGATGCTATTATCGCCTCGGATTTGGCGGTTATCACCTATGCCTATCACGTGGGTGTCGAGGTGCATATCTCGACGCAGTGCAACATCTCGAACTCGGAGGCGGTGAAGTTCTTCTCGCAGTGGGCAGATGTTGTGGTTTTGGCACGTGAGGTGTCGCTCGAGCAGATTGCCGAGGTACATCGTTGCATCGTCGAGCAGGATATCCGTGGCCCGAAGGGTGAGTTGGTCGAGATCGAGATGTTCGCACACGGTGCGTTGTGTATGTCTATCTCGGGCAAGTGCTACTTGAGTCAGCACGAGACCAACTGCTCGGCAAATCGTGGTGCGTGTCGTCAGATTTGTCGCAGAAAATATACAATTCAGGATAAGGATACAGGAGAGATGCTCGATATCGACGGTCGCTATATTCTCTCGCCTAAAGACTTGTGTACCATCGACTTCCTCGACCAATTCATCAATGCAGGTGTACGAGTGTTGAAGATTGAAGGTCGTGCACGAGGTGGCGAGTATGTGAAGCGAGTTGTGGAGGCCTACGACAAGGCGTTGCGCCTTATCGAGGCGGGCGAATATACACGAGAGAATGCCGAAGCGTTGAAGGAGAGTCTTTTGCGTGTTTTCAACCGTGGCTTCTGGGGTGGTTATTACGCCAATAAACTCGTCGTGGAGCACACTAATGCCTACGGATCGTCGGCAACCCACCGCAAGGAGTATGTGGGTAAGATTACCAACTACTTCAAAAATATCGGTGTTGCAGAGATTACCGTAGAGTCTTCGACTCTGTCGGAGGGCGACGATATTCTCATTATGGGCGAGACTACGGGCGTTGTGGAGCAGAAGGCGCACGGCATCGTTCTCGACGAGAAGGTTGTTGAGGGTGTGAAGAAGGGCGATGTCTGCTCTATCAAGACTGTCGAGGTTGTACGCCGTGGCGACAAACTTTACAAAGAGGTTTTACGATAAATATACCACTATGAAAAAGACGATATTGGCCGTTGTGGCGGTGTTGGTTTCGTTGCCGACTATGGCATTCGAAGCGAAGTTGCAGAGCAAGACGGTTGGCGAGATTACTATCTCGAGCAAAGAGAGCACCTGGGCACTTGACGCTAAGGTCGAAAGCAAAGATGGCTTGGAGTACATAACCATCGAGCTCAACGCTCCGCAGCCGACTACTCCTCCGAAGTTCAAGGTAGCATTTAGCACTCCGCAGTTGGATGCACACCACGTTTGGAGTAGCAACCGTAGCGGTCGAATGATTTTGCAACCCGATTGGAGCAAGGTGCAGACTTCGGCATTGGCGCAAACAATGCCTCTCTACTCCTACATCAACAACAACAATAAAAACCGACTCACCCTTGCCACAAGCGAGGCAAATCGTCGTGTGGATGTGAGAGTCGGATTGCGTGAGGAGGGTGCGTTGTTGGTTGGCATATTCAACTTCTTTGTCGAGCAGGAGGCGCCTATTACCCACTACAAGACCACTATTTTATTGGATAATCGAGACATATTCTGGGCAGAGGCGATACGTGAAGCTTCGCAATGGATTGAGTTGCAGAACAATTTCAAGATTTGCCACATTCCAGATGCGGCATTCGAGCCACTCTATTCGACTTGGTATCAGTTCCACCAGCAGATTACCGACGAGGCTATCGAGGCGGAGTGCCGAGAGGCTGTGAAGCTCGGTATGAAGACCATAATCGTGGATGACGGTTGGCAGACTGCCGACAACAATCGTGGCTACGCCTATTGTGGTGACTGGAGGGTTGCACCTGTGCGAATCAAGGATATGGCGGCGCACGTCAAGCGAGTGCAGGATATCGGTATGAAATATATGTTATGGTACTCTGTACCATTCATCGGCCGATATAG
>JAFYQY010000004.1 GCA_017559685.1 Alistipes sp. | reverse complement strand
TTAAGGTTGTTGATTATGAGATAGTTGATAGAACACGCTTTCAGCCTGGCGAGGCTTTTAAGTGTTATCGCTATCGAGTTGTCGAGGATGGTGTTGCGGGTAAGGAATCAGATAAAATGACCGGTTCACCATATATTTGGGTTGAATTTTCGCCTAACGATACAGACCGCACGAAAGAGTATACAATCGATGTCAAGGTTGCTGACGATTACTACAAAGCAGACGAAAATCCCAACTTTGGCGAATGGCAAACGGTGTGGAGAATCACACAATCGAATTAGAACTTCTCGTTTATGAGATATTTGGCCAAACACTACAATGCCGGGTATTGAAAACGATACCCGGCATCTCTTTTATAATATTCTTTGTTGTTTAGGGTGATTTTTATCCCAAAACTCGCAAAATCTCCAGTGGTGTATCGACGATAAAGTCGGCGTGGTACTCCTCCAGTTCGGTGCGAGGGCGGAAGCCCCACGTACAGCCAATCGAGCGGATGCCCGAATTTTTCGCCGTCTGGATATCGACGCCTGAGTCGCCAATCATAACCGTACTCTCGGCCGTTGCGTTACACTCCTCCATAATGAGTTGCACCAAAGCGGCATCCGGTTTCAGCGGGAAGCCCTCTTTATTGCCATAAATCGCCTTGAAAGCGATCTCCGGGAAGATTGTGTGCACCAATTTTTGAGTGCCCTCGTCGAATTTATTCGACGCTACAGCCAAGTTCCAACCCTCGGCCTGCAAGGTATGCAAAACCTCACGAATGCCGTCGTAGGGGCGAGTGTAGCGGTCGATATTGGCGGTGTAGAAGTCGAGAAAATCGAGGCGAGCTGCGGCTACATACTCATCCGTGCGCTTATCCTCGGGTAGTGCTCGCTTCACAAGATTTAGGATGCCATTGCCTACCATCTTGGCGTACTCCTCACGGGTGTGCGAGCCGAGATTACGCAACGACAACATATAATTACACGCCTCGGCAAGGTCGCCAATCGTATCGAGCAGAGTGCCGTCGAGGTCGAAAATCGCCAATTTCTGTGCCATAGCCTACTTCTTAGCCTTCTGTTTTCCTCGTTTGAGTTCCTTGCGCAAGGTCGAGCCCTTGACTGTCCAGCCAAAGGTGCCAATCTTCTCACCTATAGTGAAATAGCCTCCGTGGGCGTAGGTCAAAAGTCGCATCTTCTCGACGTCGAGTTTGCCTGTCTCTGGGTCGAGATATTGCTCGTCGACAGCGACATTTACCACCTCGCCGATAAACATATCGTGCGAGCCGAGCGGGATAATCTGCTTAACTCGGCACTCAATCGAGATGGGTGATTCGGCAATCGACGGAGCCGCTACAGCAGCCGACTTCTCGGGTGTGAGACCGCACTCCTTGAACTTGTCGAAGTTGCGTCCCGAGCGCACACCGCACCAATCGGTAGCTTCGGCCAAGGCCTCGGTTGTGAGGTTTATAACGAACTCGCCTGTGCGCTTCACAATCTCGTAGGAGTGACGCTCGGGGCGAATTGAGACGTACGCCATCGCCGGCTCGGAGCATATCGTACCCGTCCAAGCAACGGTGAGCATATTGTAATTTTCGGGCGCATCGCCACAACTTACCAGCACCGCAGGTACGGGGTTTACTATCGCACAAGGCTTCCAATTTTGTTTCATAACATTCTGAAAATTATTCGTTTAAGCCCACCTTCTCGAGCGAGATATTGTCGCCTGACCATTGATTTATCTTGAATGCCTGATTCAGGATCGACTCCTTCTTCTCGTTCTCGACCTTCACGATGAGTGTGAACGGTTTTGTCTTGATAATATCGTTGGTCGAGGGCAAAGTGTGCGGTATGACATAGACCAGGATGTTGAGATAGTCGCCATCGGCGCTTGTCAAGGTGAGAGTTCTGTCTGTGGAGTAGTCCATTGGTGGAGTCTCGAGGTTGCTACCTACGGGTGCGATAAAGCTCTCGTTTGCCTGGTAGTCGATGCGCTCATTTTCGGCTGAGCACAGCTCGCAAACCAAGACGATGTTGTATCGCCACAACTCCTCGAAACGACTCGAAACAGAGACCTTAAACTTGCTCATAATCTACACTTTGTCCTATATTTGTGAACTTTCGCAACTTATTTATTGCAAATATAGCAACTTTCGTGAGAAAATTTGCAGAATTTCCAATTTTGTAGTACATTTGCAGACTAATTGCGCTATTATGGTGGTAAGTAACAAGTTTTCGATAGACTATATGTCGTTGTCAAACGGCCTTCACACCTTCGATTTCGAGGTGAATGATGCTCTGTTTGCGGAGATGGAGTCGAACGAAATCAAGGGTGGCGACTGCAAAGTTCACGCCTGTGTTAACTGCTCGGATGCGAAGCTCGATGTTAATGTCGTGATTTCTGGTAGCGTGGTTGTGGAGTGCGACCGTTGCTTGGACGACTGCAATATTCCAGTTGAGTTTTCGGGCGTACTCACAGTTCGTTTCTCGGACTTGCAGCACGACTACGATGGCGATGTGATGTGGATTGCAAAGGGCGATCAACTTTCGTTGAAGCAGTATATCTACGAGAGCATCGTAATCTCGTTGCCTTATCGCCGAGTACACGAGGAGGGAGGTTGCAACCCCGAGATGGTAGCACGATTTACGGTAGCCGATGAGACTACCGAGAATGAGGAGTAGACTCAAAAGAGAGAAAAGAAAATATAAATTAAAACTTAAAAAATAGAGTACAGTTATGGCACATCCAAAACACAAAGTCTCGTCAACTCGCCGAGACAAGCGCAGAACTCACTACAAGGCTGTTGTTCCAACAGTCGTAACTTGCTCGAACTGTGGTTCGGCAGTTCTCTACCACCGTGTATGCCCTGAGTGCGGTTTCTACCGTGGCAAGTTGGCTATCGAGAAGAAGGTAGAGGCATAGTCTGAGTCTATGCACTAACAGAAGGAAAAGCCTGCTTACCACTATGGTATGCGGGCTTTTTTTGACACTTTTATAACCTTTTAGCGTATGATTAGAATCGGATTGGACACTATGGGTGGCGACTTTGCCCCCGAGGTTGTGGTGAAGGGTGCTGTGATGGCGCTCGATGCCATATCGGGCGATAGTCGCATTGTGCTTTTTGGCGACGAGCAGGCTATTCGTAAGTACCTTGCTGAGGAGGGTTGCGAGGCCGAGAAGTTCGATATTGTTCACACTACCGAGGTTATAGAGATGGGCGACCATCCTGTTCGAGCATTCCAGAAGAAGAGCGACTCGAGCATTGTCGTAGGATTTCATCACCTCGCTGAGGGTAAGATTGACGGCTTTGCGAGCGCAGGCTCTACGGGCGCAATGATGGTTGGCTCTACGCAGGTTGTTAGAGCGATAGAGGGCGTTATTCGCCCAACTATTGCAGCGGAGATTGGCGGCAAGCTCTTGCTCGATGTGGGCTTGAATGTCGATTGTAAACCCGATGTGTTGGAGCAGTATGCTACTATCGGTTCGATATATGCCGAGTCGGTACTCGGTGTAGAGAAGCCGAGCGTAGCGCTCCTCAATATCGGCTCGGAGCCGACCAAGGGTAACCTTCAGGTGAAGGCGGCATACGAGTTGTTGCAGTTAGGTGGCGAGTCGGGACACTACAACTTTGTAGGCAATATCGAGGCGTCGCACCTCTTCGATGCGGAGAGCGCAAAGGTTATCGTCTGCGACGGTTTTGTGGGTAATACCGTCTTGAAGTTGTCGGAGGGCTTCTACTCAATTCACTCCGAGTCGTGCACACCTGACGGGTTTTGGAGAGGTCTTAACTATGAGAATGCGGGCGGAACACCTGTGCTCGGCATCAATGCGCCTGTGATTATCGGACACGGCAAATCTACCGCCAAGGCTATCAAGAATATGATTCTCACGACCGAGCGTACCATCAGCAACAACCTGGTCGAGAAGTTGAAGGAGGCGTTCAAATAGTAGCGGAAAGCGGAACGAACAAGGCTTTTATTAAAACGATACAACCGCTAATTGTCCACTATCAATTAAAAATAAGAGGCTGCCCGCTTTGGACAGCCTCTCTTGTTTAGCTATTTGTCAGATTATTTCTTCTCCAACTGAGCCTTCAACTCTGCAAGACCGGCGATATCACCCAAAGTGGTCTTCTCAACCGACTGCTGAATCTTCTTTACAGACGACTTTGTAGCCTCTGCAGCTGCCTTACGCTCTGCCTTCTCAGCAGCAGCCTCAGCACGCTTAACCTCCTCGAAAATACGAGTGTGCGACAAAGTTACACGCTTAGTAGCCTTCGAGAACTCGATTACCTTGAACTCTGCAGTCTCGCCCTTCTTGATAGTCGAGCCATCCTCCTTAACCAACTGACGTGCTGGTGCGAAGCCCTCGATGTTCTCGCCGAGCGATACGATAGCGCCCTTCTCTGTCAACTCAACAACGGTACCGTTGTGAATTGAATCAACAGTGTACTGCTGCTCGAACTCGTTCCAAGGGTTCTCCTCCAACTGCTTGTGGCCGAGGCTCAAGCGGCGGTTCTCCTTGTCGATCTCGAGAACTACAACCTCGATGTCAGCACCTACCTGAGTGAACTCACCTGGGTGCTTAACCTTCTTAGTCCAAGAAAGGTCAGAGATGTGGATCAAGCCATCGATACCCTCCTCGATCTCAACGAATACACCAAAGTTGGTGAAGTTGCGAACCTTAGCAGTGCACTTTGTGCCTACAGGGTACTTAGTCTCGATATTCTCCCAAGGATCGGTCGAAAGCTGCTTGATACCGAGTGACATCTTGCGCTCCTCACGGTCGAGAGTCAAAACTACAGCCTCGATCTCGTCAC
>JAFYQY010000041.1 GCA_017559685.1 Alistipes sp. | reverse complement strand
GGCATAAAGTCGGTACCCTCCTTAGCATCCTTAGCAGCTACTACTGTTGCGAGCAACATAGTATCGCCCTGCTTAACTATAACCGAACCGTCAGCCTGCTTAGCCAACTTACCGGTCTCAATCATTATCTCGCGGTTACCTTCCAGCGGGATAAACTTCTGTACAGCATTGTACAACTTCTTTTCTTCCATAATTGTTTCGTCAAAAAAAAATAAATTTCTCTTTTTCTCTCTACATCATCTGCCGAGGCTCGGCGGCATAACTCATCAAAAAAAAAGCCTCACCCCGTCTAAAAAACAAAATGAAGGCAACTCCGAAAAACGAGTTGCCCCATTCTGTTGACCTCTTACTTACGAAGGTTCAAAGCCTTAACGATAGCACGGTAACGCTCGATGTCAACCTCCTTCAAGTACTCCAACAACTGACGGCGCTTACCGATCATCTTCAACATCGCACGCTGAGTGCCAAAGTCGTGACGGTTGTTCTTGAGGTGCTCTGTAAGGTGGCTGATACGGTACGAGAACAACGCGATCTGGCTCTCTGGTGAACCTGTGTCGGTGTTAGACTTGCCGTACTGACCGAAAAGCTCTTGCTTTTTCTCTGCTGATAAATAAGCCATAATTGTAAAAAAATTAAATTAAGTTATTTAAAAGTTAAAACTTCGTGCGCATTCGCCTTACTACGAATCACGCCAAAGCGGTTGCAAAGATACAAATAAATTGAGAATTGACAATGTAAAATTGATAATTTTATATAAATAAGTATAAAAATTGGCGAATAGTGGCGTAGAGACGTCTGAAAAGGGTGTGTGACTCCTCAAATTTTTTGCAAAATTATTCATTGCAAGAGTCGCTTTTTGCACAATTTTTGAAATATTTTAGAAATAGATTTGGAAGTTTCGAAATTTTGCCATACCTTTGCACTCGCAAAACAACGGAACTCCATTTAGAGTAAAGATACATCGCGGGGTGGAGCAGTTGGTTAGCTTGCCGGGCTCATAACCCGGAGGTCGGAGGTTCGAGTCCTCCTCCCGCAACTCACGAGAGATAATCGAAAGATTGTCTCTCGTTTTTTTTTGTTGCTGGGAGGAGGGCTCGTTCAGTCGGTGGCGGTGTGGCAGACTTGTCTGCGCTGTGGCTATTGCTGTGTGCGACAATCGCTGTGCGATTTTCGATATCATAGTCGTAGTCTAATAAGTAAATGAATTTCCTTATTCGTCTCCGCCTATGCTATCCAACCTATCGGTTGCTGTCGCACCCATCAATATCTTCTCTGCTCGGTCTGCTCAAACCTGCTGCGACCGTTCGAGTCTGTTGTGGGGAAAAGTGATTTTGAATTCTGCATTTTGCATTTCCTTGTCATTGCGAGGAGCGTAGCGACGTGGCAATCTAAATTCTCTGTTTTGTTGGTCTGCTCAAACTTTCAGCGCTCGGTCGAGTCCTGCTGTGGGAAAAAGTTCTGTTGTGGAGTAGGGGCGTTAAGGGTTTATAGGATAGGATGCGCACCTGCGGTGCTTGATAGGATTGAATGTCCTATTTTATCCCATCTCGTCCTATCAAGGGCGCAAGCCCGAATCCTATCTCGTCCTATTAAACTCCTCACTACTCTCTAAAAAAAACTATCCACTTTTCACTCAAAACTTTTCCGCTTTCCGTTTTCCGTTTTCCGTTCTTTTTGTTATTTTTGCAAAAAATATAAAAAAGGTATAGCAATGTTTTTGGAAAATTCAACACAAAAGGGATGGATTGAGGTTGTTTGCGGTTCGATGTTCTCGGGTAAGACCGAGGAGTTGATTCGTCGCCTCCGTCGTGCAGAGTTCGCTCATCAGCGAGTAGAGATTTTTAAGCCGCAAATCGATGTCCGTTATTCGGAGGATGAGGTTGTGTCGCACAACCACTCGACAATTCGTTCGACTCCCGTAGAGTCGGCACAGCAGATTTTGTTGATGTCGTCGGAGGTGGATGTTGTAGGTATTGACGAGGCGCAGTTCTTCGACGAGACCATCATCGACGTTTGTCGTGAGTTGGCTAATCGTGGCGTACGTGTTATCGTGGCAGGTCTCGATATGGACTTCCTTGGCAAGCCGTTTGGCCCTATGCCAGCATTGATGGCTATTGCCGAGTATGTGGACAAGGTGCACGCTATTTGCGTACACTGTGGTAACCCTGCACAGCACTCGCACCGCTTGGCTAAGAGTGAGAAGTTGGTGATGCTCGGCGAGAAGGATACCTACGAGCCTGTATGCCGTCACTGCTTCCTCCGTTTGCGCAACGAGCAGAGCGAGTAGTGCAATAAAACCGAAGATATTGCGTTAATCATAGGTACGAAAATAAAAACAGAAAAGAGATATGAGTGATTCTATCAATATCAAGGAGTTGAACGAGCGTATCGAGCGAGAGAGTCTCTTCGTTGATACATTGCGCACCGAGATGGGCAAGGTTATCGTTGGTCAGCAGCACCTTGTCGACACTCTCTTGATTGGCTTGCTCTCGAACGGACACATCTTGTTGGAGGGTGTTCCAGGCTTGGCTAAGACTTTGGCTATTACGACTTTGGCGAAGGCTGTGGATGCCGATTTTTCTCGCATTCAGTTTACGCCCGACTTGCTTCCTGCCGACGTTGTGGGTACGTTGATCTACTCGCAGAAATCGGAGGAGTTTACCGTGAAGAAGGGTCCTGTATTTGCGAACTTCGTGTTGGCCGACGAGATTAACCGTTCGCCTGCGAAGGTGCAGTCGGCACTCTTGGAGGCTATGCAGGAGCGTCAGGTAACCATCGGCGACAGCACCTACAAGTTGCCTGAGCCATTCCTTGTATTGGCAACCCAGAACCCATTGGAGCAGGAGGGTACCTACCCACTCCCCGAGGCACAGGTTGACCGTTTTATGTTGAAGGCTAAGATTTCTTATCCGAAGCGAGAAGAGGAGCGTGAGATTGTGCGTATGAACCTTTCGGGTGCGGGTATGCCCGAGCCGAGCAAGGTTATCACTCCCGAGGATATTGTCAAGGCACGCAAGGTGGTCGAGGATGTCTATATGGACGAGAAGATCGAGAAGTATATCGTCGATATCATCTTCGCAACTCGTGAGCCGTCGGCTTACAACCTCGATAAGTTGCAGTCGCTGATCTCCTACGGAGGCTCGCCTCGTGCAAGTATCTCGTTGGCTAAGGCTGCTCGAGCATACGCCTTTATTCGTCGTCGTGGATATGTTATTCCCGAGGATGTACGTGCTGTATGTCACGATGTATTGCGCCACCGTATCGGCTTGACCTACGAGGCTGAGGCCGAGAATATCACTACGGAGGAGATTATCACCGAGATTCTCAACAGCGTAATAGTTCCTTAATGGAGCAGACCGAGAACGATATCTTAAAGCGTGTCCGTAAAATCGAGATTAAGACACGAGGTTTGTCGAATGAGATTTTCGCAGGAAAGTATCATACGGCATTCAAGGGGCGTGGTATGTCGTTTGCTGAGGTGCGAGAGTATCGTCTTGGCGACGATGTGCGAGATATCGATTGGAATGTAACGGCTCGTTCGGGCGATCCACATATCAAAGTCTACGAGGAGGAGCGAGAGCTGACAATGATGCTTATGGTCGATGTCAGCGGCTCGAGACTCTTCGGTACGACCGATGCGCTGAAGAAGAATATCATCACCGAGTTGGCTGCTGTGCTCGCCTTTTCGGCTTCGCAGACGGGCGACAAGGTGGGTTGTATCTTCTTCTCGGATAAGGTCGAGAAGTTTATCCCTCCAAAGAAGGGACGTAGCCATGTCCTGATGATTATACGTGAACTCGTAAGCTTCGTACCCGAGTCGAATGGCACAGCCATTTCGGAGGCGGTGCGCTACCTTACGGGCGTAAATAAGAAGCGTTGTACGGCGTTTTTGTTGTCGGACTTCCTCAATTCGAAGCGTGACGACGAGGCGTTGAGCGATGCATTGAAGATTGCTACCTCACGCCACGATATTATCGCATTGAAGGTGACTGATCCTCGTGAAAAGGAGATGCCCGATGTGGGTATCGTGGAGTTGCAGGATGCCGAGACGGCTCGCAAAGTGTGGGTAGATACCGCATCGAAATCGGTGCGCGACCACTACGCTAAGGCGTGGGCGGAGCGTGAGGAGCGTACTCGTGAACTCTTGCTCCACAATCGTATAGATATAGCCGATATCTCGACCGACTCGGACTATGTTACCGAACTTATAAAACTCTTCAAGAAGCGATGAAGCAACTGCGCTATATAATAATATATGTATTGACGCTGTTGGGCGTGCAGTCAGTGGTGGCGCAGAGCGATACACCTACTATCATTGCGACCATTTCGGCCGATACTATAATGATTGGCGACAGACTCACCTGCACAATTGAGGTGGAGAAGGATGTGATGCAGTTGGTCGGGTTTCCGCAGTTCTCGTTCGAAAATAGAGATAATGGCGAGGAGACCTCGAGCATTGAGGTTGTAAGCGACTTTGCTGTTGATACTGTGTCGCAGGAGGGACGAAGAGTGCGTCTTCGCAAGCGCTACGAATTGGCTATCTACGACGAGGGTATTATCAACTTTGGCAAACCGCACGTTCTATATGCCGACAAAAATATCGTCGATACTTTGAGAGTCGACAAGGAGTGGGAGGTCTATGTAAAGACGTTCCCTATTGACTCGCTCAAGGTCGCTTTCGAGCAAGATAAGGTGCGAGATTTGAAACCGCAGAAGAGCCTCCCTTTCAGAATCGAGGAGGTGGCTGGCTATCTCGCTATCTCGTCTGGAGCATTGCTCCTTATTGCTGGTATTGTGTTCCTCTTGGTGCGCTATCTGCACAAGCGAGGCAAGCGACTTGCCGACCTCTTTAAGCCAGCACCTGCACCACCTGCACATATTGTGGCAATCGATGCACTCGAGAAGTTGCGTGACGAGAAGTTGTGGCAGCGCAACAAACATAAACTCTACTATTCGGGCTTGAGCGATATTCTGCGTACCTATCTCGCAGGTCGTTTCGAGGTGGGCGCAATGGAGATGACTACCGACGAGATTGTCGAGGCTCTGCGCACTACCGATATCGAGCAGAAATCGAAGATGGAGCTCTTGTCGGTGTTGCGTGATGCCGACTTGGTTAAGTTTGCGTGTGCCGTGCCCGAGGCTATCGAGAATGAGATGGCCTACGACAAGGCGTTCTACTTCGTGGAGAATACCAAGCCTGTCGAGAGGGAAGAGGAGCAGGAGGATGAACCTACAAAGAACAATAAGGAGGAGTAAAGATGAGAGGTGTAGCGAAATATTTGGCGATAGCACTACTGCTCCTTGTTGTCGGTGGCGAGGCTTCGGCGCAGAAGATGAAGGAGCGCAGATGTGTGCGTCAGGGTAATGCCTACTTCGAGGAGGGTAAAATAGATCGCAGTATCGAGTCCTATCAAGAGGCACTGAAGCACGATCCTAACTCGTTTGAGGCGAAGTTCGACCTTGCCTCGGCTCTCTATCGTGCCGAACGCTACGATGCGGCCGAGAAGGGGTTGCAGGCGCTTTTGAACAACGACTCGCTCTCCGAAGTGGAGCGTGGCGATGTGGCTTATAACCTCGGAAATGTGCAGTTTGCGCAGAAGAAATATAAGGAGGCACTCGACTCCTATCGCAAGGCTATGCGCTACAATCCGACCGACGAGGATGCGAAGTTTAACTATGCCCTGACCAAACTTAAACTCCAACAGCAGGAGCAACAGCAACAGAATCAGGATCAGCAACAAAACCAGGATAATAAGCAGGATAATCAGGGCAATAACGACAAGCAGAATCAGCAGCAAAACCAAGACAATAAGGATAAGCAAGATAAGCAGAACGAGGATAAGAACGAGGATAAGAATCAAGACCAACAGCCTCAGCCTCAGAATGGTAATGAGGATAACAAGCAGGGTGGACAACGCCCTAAGGGTGGTATGAGTCCCGAGCAACAAGAGGCTCTCCTGCAGGCTGTTCAGGCCGAGGAGGATAAGACTCAAGACAAGCTGAAGGAGAAGGGCGCAATCTTGATTCGAGGTAATAAAAATTGGTAGCAGAGATGGAGTTCGCAAACCCTAAAATATTGTGGCTTTTGGTGGTTATACCGCTTTGGGTGGCATACTATGTGTGGCGCTCGATGCAGGGTGGAGCCTCTATCGTCATCTCTACGACCGACTCGTTGCGCAAGGCTCCTCGCACTCTGCGTTACTACTTGCGCCATCTGCCAGCGGTGTTGCGTGTTGCGACGCTGGCACTCACGATTGTTGCGTTGGCTCGCCCTCAAACCGTTGAGCATAAATCGAAAACCTTGACCGACGGTATTGATATCGTCTTGGCAATGGATATATCCTCGTCGATGCTTGCACGTGACTTTAAGCCCGACCGCCTCACCGCCTCGAAGGAGGTAGCGGCGGAGTTTGTGGCTAATCGTCAGGGCGATAGAATAGCGTTGGTGGTGTTTGCTGGCGAGGCCTTTACGCAGTCGCCACTCACGACCGACCAATCGTCGTTGCAGACGCTTCTAGGTCGCCTGCGTAGCGGAGTGGTTGAGGATGGTACGGCGATAGGTAATGGCTTGGCAACTGCCATAAACCGCTTGCGTGAGAGCGACTCGAAGAGTAAGGTGGTTGTTCTCTTGACCGACGGCGTGAATAACCGAGGTCATATTTCGCCTTTGACCGCTGCCGATATCGCCAAGGAGCAGGGCATTAAGGTCTATACTATCGGTGTAGGTAGCAATGGCGTGGCTCCATATCCTGCGGGTTACGATATGTTTGGACAGCTGGTGTTCCAAAATATGAAGGTCGAGATTGACGAAAAGACGCTGCGAGAGATAGCTGCAAAGACCGATGGCGAGTACTTCCGTGCTACGGATAAGCGATCGTTGCAGCGCATCTACGACCATATCGACAAGATGGAGAAGTCGAAGGTCGAGAAGCTCGACTATACCCACGTCTACGAGGAGTATCTCCTCTTTGTATTGTGGGCGTTGGGTCTGCTCCTGACCGAGTTTATAGTTAAATATGTAGTTCTTAAACGCATACCGTAATGTTTAGATTTGCAAACCCACACCTTCTATGGTTGCTTGTAGCGGTGCCGGCGATGATTATCCTCTTTGCGATAGTTCTTCGTCTGCGCAAGCGCAATCTGCGACATTTCGGTAATATCGCCACCGTGGCGACGCTTCTGCGTGATGTCTCGTCGTGGCGTGTCTACACCAAGTTTATACTCTTCGTTCTCGCCTATACCGCACTCGTTTTTGCCGCTGCACGACCGCAGTTTGGTACAAAGTTGCGTGAGGAGCAGGGCGAGGGTGTCGAGATGATGTTCGTGGTCGATGTCTCGAACTCGATGTTGGCCGAGGACTTAACTCCAAATCGCCTTGACCGTACCCGCTACGCCATCGATAAACTCTTCTCGCAGATGGAGCAGGATAGGGTAGGTATGGTGGTCTTTGCGGGCGATGCGAAGGTGCAGTTGCCTATTACGACCGACTACCGTATGGCTCGCAACTTCACGAAACGCCTCTCGCCGTCGCTTGTCGATGTGCAGGGCACTAACCTTTCGTCTGCGATAGAGCTCGCTTCGTTGTCCTTCTCGCACAGGGAGGATGCTAGCCGAGTGATGATTCTCGTAACTGATGGCGAGGCACACGATGCCGACGCTCTGGCTGCAGCCAAGCGAGTTGCCGAGCAAGGGGTGCGAATCTTCGCTATAGGTATAGGCTCGCCCGAGGGCGCCCCTATCAAGATTGACGGCGAACTTATCAAGGATGAGAAGGGTAATATGGTTGTATCTCGCCTGAACGAGGAGCTTCTTCAGCAGATTGTCGAGGTCGGCAGGGGTGCCTATATTCGTGCTTCGAATGTCGATTTTGGCTTGACCGATATAGTGTCGGAGATAGCAAAGATGGAGAAGGGCGAAGTTGTTGTCTACCACTTCGACGAGTATAATGAGCAGTTCCATTGGCTCTTGGCCGTAGGCTTGGCTCTGCTCTTGCTTGAGGGCTTGCTACTCGACCGCCGCAACCCTAAATTGCGCAAATTCAATATCTTCGAGAAATAACGAAAAAAGAGTTGCAAACGCAACTCTTTTTTCGTTACTCTTTCGAGGTCATTATCTTGAGTATCAGCTTATCCGTCTCGCTCATTCCGTTGCGACCGATTGAGGTCAGATTGCGGATGCAGTTATCGACATTGTCCTCGATGATACC
The DNA here is from genome assembly GCA_017559685.1 of Alistipes sp. Next base: position 1,392 of record JAFYQY010000041.1, on the reverse strand, counting down.
CTCCAACGAGGTTGTTACTCGATTATTCATTGCCAGGGTTGCCGAGAGCACCGCTGTAGCCACACCGCTGGTAACCTTGAGTGAGCACGAAGGTTTCGCACCGTCGCAAATCATACCCGTAAGGTTAGCAACCATATTCTTCACTGCGCCCGAAACCTCCTCGTAGCCACCGCCCATAAGACGAGTGATACCGCACGCCGAGCCTGTTGCTGCCACTACGCATCCGCAGAGTGCCGACAGGCGACCGAGGCTCTGCTTGATGTAGATAACGGTCAAGTGGCTCAACACCAACGCACGCAACATCTTCTCACGAGGAACATCGTTTGCGAGTGCGAAAATCGCCACCGGAACGGTTGCCGAAATACCCTGATTGCCGCTGCCTGAGTTGCTCATTACGGGCACCATTGCGCCACTCATTCGTGCATCGCAAGCACCACTTGTATGTGCCAAAATGCTGGTGAACAACGTGTCGCCAAAGATATTTTTTGCCACGCCGCTATGGAGCATTGCGCCCAAGCCGTGACCATAATTTCCTGTGAAAGAGAGCTCCGCCGCAGCAACATTGCGCTGTGCAGTCTCGCCGATAAACTCAATCTTCTCGAGCTCGACCTCCTCGGCAAAATCGTAAACCTTGCGGAGTGAGAGTTCAATATCCTCGCTCTCTACGACGCTCTCTCCTGCGACCTCGTTTGAGGCAACCTCCACACAGTTCTTCTTTATCGATGAGAAGTTGGTGTGCGAGCCCGAAATAACCACTTCGGCACTCTCCTCGCCAGCCCTTACGGTCGCCTTGATGTAGAGAATTCCGAGACTCTCGTCTGCGGTCGAAATTGCTGGTGCAGTGTTCTTTAGGAGCGATTTTGCACACTCTACAGCCTCTGCATCCACATCACGCAAGACCTCCAAGCCGTACTCCGATTTGCCTGCCACTACTCCGAGCGCAATAGCAATCGGGAGACCCGTCATTCCGCTATTAGGAATGCCCACTCCCATCGCATTTTTGAAGATGTTGGCACTCAATGCCACCTCAATCTTCTCTGGCTTTTTGCCCAAAGTCTCGCACGCCTTGGCAACGCATAACGACACCGCCATAGGCTCTGTGCAACCTATCGAAAGCACCACTTCACGCTTGATAAGGTCGATGATTCTATCGTGTTCAATTGCATTCATCATAGTGCAAAGATAGTGATATAAATTAAAAATTGTGGGTTGCGACGACAAAATTCTATGGCAAGCTTTTTTAGTGAGTAGAGAGTAGTGAATTTAGGGAGGTTGGTGAAATTAGGGATAGTCACTAAATTCCCTAAACTCTTTAATTTCTCTTTTTTTTCTTCGAAAAAATATATTATCCCGAAAATATCGTTATCTTTGCGAGTTGGAAACAGCTAATGG
>JAFYQY010000040.1 GCA_017559685.1 Alistipes sp. | reverse complement strand
GCTCTGTGCGAAATCGGTAATACCAACATAGGCGTACTCGCCCTCTACTCGACACCACTCGTGGTCGTTCGAATACTTCAATTCAGCAGGAATGTTTGCCATAGTTTTATTTGAATTAAAAATTAAAAATGCAAAATTAAAAATTTGGAAATTAGTTTTCAGTTTTCCGCTGTCCGTTTTCCGTTCGTTTACAAAGATAGTTAAAAAATTATAAACTCAATCTCTTTGAACAAATAATCTTTCGTTGCGCCCGCTTCATCTTCGAGACAAAGTGCGCCCGAAGGGGCTGTACCTACGATTTTCGCCGAGAATTTCTCGCCACTCGGCAGGGCATAGGTGTGATATTCGTTTTTGCGATAGAGCAACGCATTGTAACGATCGTGCAAAGTCTCTTTTTCACCACTGCGCAACAGTTCGTAGTTGCGTTGCAGGTAATTCAAAAAGCACGTCAGCACCTGCTCCGCATCAAACTCTCTACCAAGTAGTTGCGTCATCGAAACAGGGTTTGGCAACGAGGCATCAAACTCGGTTTGATTTACATTTATGCCCACGCCCACAATGGTGCGACGCAACGAGGTCGAAGCGAGCGAGTGCTCAATAAGAATGCCAACCAACTTCTTGTCGCCAACGTAGATATCGTTCGTCCACTTAATCTTCGTCTCGATACCATATTCGGCCAACATATCGACCAACGACAAGGCCACCACCTCCGAGACCGAAAACTGCTCGGCGATAGGCAGAAACGTAGGTTCTAGCACTACCGAGAAGGTGAGATTCTCGCCCTTGCGACTATGCCACTCGTGACCTCGCTGACCACGTCCCGCAGTCTGGAAATCTGCCCACACGACATCCCCCTCGCAATACTTCTCGTTGCGAGCATCGTCGTTTGTCGAAACGGTGGTGTCGAAATGATAAATCATTTTTATTAGCTTTTAGCCATTGGCTAAATTAGGAATTGAATTTACCAATCATCTCAAAAAATCGTAAATGATGAGATTATTTTTGTGCGAAGTTAGGCGACAAAAGCGGAGCATAGTAGACCTATGTGAGCATTTTGGAGACCGACGCAAGGTGCAAAATTTACCTCTACCCCATAAAAATCGGCTTTGATTGAGGAAATTTTGTGCGTTGCAAGGCGACAAAACCGCAGCATAGTATGCCTATGTGAGGATTTTGGAGACCGACGCAAGGTGCAAAATTTACCAATCAAAACGATTTTTACGCTTGAACGCCGAAATCACGGAGCGCATCATTCAAAGTCGTCTTTTTGTCGGTTGACTCCTTGCGCTTGCCGATAATAAGGGCGCAAGCAACATTGAACTCGCCAGCAGGGAATTTCTTGGCGTAGGTGCCAGGTATAACCACCGAACGAGCAGGAACATAGCCCTTATATGTTACGGGCTCCTCGCCTGTAACGTCGATAATATGGGTTGAGCCGGTAATTACGGTATTCGAACCAATAACGGCCTCACGGCAGATGTGTGCACCCTCAACAATGATGGCACGAGAGCCGATAAAGCAGTTGTCCTCGACAATTACGGGTGCAGCCTGCACAGGCTCCAACACGCCACCGATGCCAACACCACCCGAGAGGTGAACATTCTTACCAATCTGTGCACACGAGCCTACTGTTGCCCAAGTATCGACCATAGTACCCGAATCGACGTATGCTCCAATATTTACATACGACGGCATAAGCACCGCACCAGGAGCGATATAGGCTCCGTAGCGAGCCATTGCGTGAGGAACAACACGCACGCCGAGTTTCTCGTAGTCGTGCTTGAGGTCTATCTTATCGTACCACTCCAACTCGCCAGCACGCATTGTGCGCATCTTCTGAATCGGGAAGTACATAATAATTGCCTTCTTAACCCACTCGTTTACCTGCCACTCGCTATTCTCCAAGTCGATAGGCTCGGCGGTACGAAGCTTGCCCTTATCCACAGCCTCAACAACAGCACGAATAGCCGCCTTAACATCCTCCTGCTCGAGCATAGCACGATTCTCCCACGCCTGCTCTACGATTGCTTTAAGTTCCGAAAAATTGTTCATATCTATTATTCTCTTAATCTATCAATGCTACTACGAGACCACTCTCTCGTTTTACTTTTACCTCTATCGTCTCGCCACCGAGTATCGAGCATCGCAACACTCCCCTATCGGCATCATACGCCACAATCGAGATATCGTTGGCAAAGTCGAGCCCACCCTTTTTATAATATTTGTAGAGCGCCTCCTTTGCACTCCACATCTCGGCATAGAGGTCGTACTGCTCGGCAAGTTGTTGCTCCTCGCAAGTAAGATAGCGAGTTGCCACTCTGCGGAAATCTCGCTCAACAGACTCGATATCGACGGCACAAGCGCCATCGGCAAACTGCACCGCTACCCTATCTCGACTATGCGAGACACTTATATATGTATTGGGGGTATCGACCGTAGGTGCACCATATTCGCCGTGCGAAATATCGACATCGCAGCCCAACTCTCGGCGGACAATCGCTCGCCACGCCAGTACCTCGCAGCGACGTGAGGCGGAAGTAAACTGCTCGACAAAAGCCACATCTTCGATCACTGCGCTTGCACGCAGAGTCTCCTCCGAAGCGATTGGCTCTATGACGACACGGCTACCCATTGCTCTTCACAATGATTTTAATCTTATCGATGCGGTGACCCTCAATCGAGTCGACAATAAATCGTATTCCGTGAGCCTGCACCTCGTCGCCCTTCTTCAAGAAGTTGCGATTTATCTCGAGCATCAAGCCCGCAACAGTCTCGGCACGTCCCTGAACATCCTCGAAGATATCATCCTCGAGATCGAGAACTCGCACCACATCTACAATATGTGTCTTACCCTCAAAGAGGTATGTATTCTCGTTCAGACGACGATAGAACGACTCGTCGACATCGCTCTCGTCGGAAATTTCGCCTACAACCTCCTCCAAGATATCCTCCAACGAAATCAAGCCCTGTGTTGCGCCATACTCATCGACCACGATAGCCATATGGAACTTCTGCTTCTGAAAATCCTCCAACACGGCATTTACCTTCTTGTGCATAGGCACAAAGTATGGGTCACGGATAAGCTGTTGCCAACCGAACTCGTCGCCCTTCGAGAGGTGCGCAAGCAAGTCCTTGACGAACAACACGCCCTTGATATCGTCGAGATCCTCGTTATAGACAGGCAGACGTGAGTAGCCCGTCTCGATAATCACACTCTTAACCTCGGTAAAGGTCATCGTAAGTTCCACCGCCTTGATATCGATACGAGGGCGCATAATATCTTCAACCTCTCGTGAAGCGATACCCACAATACCCGAAAGAATCTTCTGTTCCTCGCTCTCGGGCTCGGTGGTCATATCCACAGCGTCGGCCAACTCCTCAATCGAGATATTCTCGCCACTCGCCGATGCCATCTTGCCCACACGACCACTCGTGCGGATAAGGATGTAGGAGAATGGATAGAACACTACTCTCAATACCGACAGCGGTTGCGAAAAAAGCAGCGCCACCTTCGTATTCGACGACTGCGCCACAATCTTTGGCAAAATCTCGCCAAAGAGGAGTAACAAAAATGTTACCAGCACGCCTATAATAAGGAACTCGACCGTCGCATTCGTGAAGGTAAAGAGCGTATGAATAATCTTCGACGAACAGATTACGATAGCGATATTGACCAGATTATTTACCACGAGAATCGTCGCAAGCAACGAGTCGCTGTTCTTCAGCAACTTCAGCACACTCTCCGAAGCAATCGAGTTTCGCTGTTTGAGCTGACGAATATCGGAAGGTTGCAACGAGAAGTAGGCAACCTCCGAGGCCGACATCATTCCCGACATCAGCAACAGCAACGCCGTAGCAACCATCAAGGCTACCATCTCGACGGTGTTTTCGGCTGTAAAACCACTATATACTATCCACTCGTTCATCTCTCTCGTTTAGAACAATGCAGGCATATCTGCACTTGGTGCCGACTCTTCGCTCTCCACGCCTGCAACCTGATGGGTCTTTGAGGCAGTAGTGAGCGTTACCTTGTGTGCGATGTATGCAGGAGTACGCTTACACTCCTCGAACTCCGCAAAATTGCGAGGAGGTCGAGCAATTGGTGCTGGTCCAGGGCGATGTATAGGCAATGACGAATGCTCGTCCTCTACCGTAGTAGTCTCCTTATTCTCGCCAGCTACAGGCTGTGGTGTTGACTCCTCATCCTCGGGTTTGATGTCGATCTGAGGCATAAAGTTGTCGTCAGGGAAACCCGTAGCGACAATCACAACCTCAACCTCATCCTCGGGCAGATTTGGCTTGATACTCATACCCCAAATGATATTTGTCAAGCGGGTATTACCCTTCTCGTCCTCGCTCTTGGCGTGGTATTGCACTCTGTCACGTACACGATGCGCCTCGTTCAACGATAAGCCATCGATACTCGACACCGAGATATTAATCAACACATCACGAGCACCACTAATCGAGACATTGCCAAACAATGGCGATGCCAAAATCTTATCTACAACCTTATCGGCTCTATCCTCGCCCGTCTCGGAAGCTACACCCATAACGGCACTACCGCTATTTCGGATTACCTTGCACACATCGGCAAAATCGACGTGTACCAGGTTAGTATTGTGGGTGATAATCTCGGCAATACCCTTAGCGGCAAAGGCAACAACATCATTCGCTCGGTCAAATGCCGATGCTGCTGGCATATGACCATAGAGCTGAGTAATCGCATCGTTGCTCAACACGATAATTGCATCGACAAATTTACGCAACTTGGCGATACCCTCATTTGCCTGCGCAGTCTTAGCAGGGCCCTCATTAACAGGAGGGGTTGTTACGATGGCTACGGTAAGAATCTCCATCTCACGTGCCAACTCCGCAATTACGGGAGCTGCACCAGTTCCTGTTCCTGCACCCATACCCGCAGCCAAGAAGAGCATCTTGGTCTCTCGGGCAAGGAGCAAATCTCGCACCTTGTCCAACGAAGCAATAGCAGCCTTGGCACCCTTTTCGGCGTCACATCCTGCTCCTAGTCCATCGCCAATAAGAATTTTATTCTCCTCAGGGATGTGCAACTTATCCAAATCGACCTTATCGGTGTTACAAGCAGCGAGGTTTACACCCTCGATCTGCATCTCCCACATATGCTCGACGGCGTTGCCTCCGGCACCACCGACACCCATCGCCATAATATAGGCAGGCTGACTCTGCATCGACGCAAGGTCGTTCAATATGCTATGTTTATCCATCTTTCGTTCTCTATTTATTTCCGCACTACTTAAATCATCGGATCAGGCTCAAAAGCCTTGTTAATCACATCTTTAAGTCTACCAATCAAGCCGCCCATCTTGCCTCCAGCCTTATTGTTTCCGCTATTGTTATTGTTTCCGCTATTGTTATTATTGTTATTAACGTTATCGCCACCCTTGTTGTTGCCCTTGTTGCCCGTTTCGTTTTTACCTTCGTTCTCATTTTTCGACTCGCCAGGCCCAGGGGTTCCAACTGTGGTTGGAGGGTTTGTTACCGTATCTTTAGGAGGTGCAGGTGTATTGACTACGCCACCAAAGAGTCCATTATTCTTTGGAGTATTATTAGTCTCCACCTTCTGTTCAATCGGAGGCTGTGGAGTCTTATTTTGCGGAGCTACGTTGCAAGCATTATGCTTCGCACCGTAGAGCAACAAGCTGATAGCCACAGCCTGCGGATAAGCGGCAAGCATCTGCTGCGAGTCGTCATCCACGCCATTGAACATCTTTCCGAGGCGCACCTCCATATTCAACTCACGTGCGAAGAGCTGCTCAATATTTGAGAGATAGGCCGAACCACCCGTAAGCACCACGCCACACGGCACTTTGTTCATAAACCTTGCGCCCTTCAGCTCACGCAATACAAACTGTGCGATATCCTTCAATCTCTCCTCGGTAATCTCGGCAATATTGCGCTGCAAAATCTGCTTCTTGGCGTGACCTGCAGTCTTTACCGGAATAGATATATTGTCGGGCACATACTCTGCGATAGCTGCGCCATACTTGTGCTTTATAGGGTTGATATCCTTCTTCTGAATACGCAAGAAGTCGTACAAGTCGTTGTTGACACTCGATGCACCGATAGGCAACGACGAGAAGTACCACAGTTTATTCTCGCACACAACCGAAATATCGGTCAAGTCGCCACCTAAGTCGACAATAACAACGCCCTCCTCCTGCTCGTCGGGAGTAAGAAGCAAATCGGGCAAGAGTGTTGGGTTTACACACAAGCCACAGTTGCTAATCTCGGCACGATGCAACGCCTGCTCCACCTTGCTAATCTGATGGCGACCAACAATAACGAGGAGGTAAGTGCCCGAGAGTTTGCGACCAAATGAGCCCAATGGATTTTGTACATCCTTGCGATCGTCAATGCTATAACGGAGCGGTATACGCTGAATGATTTGGTCGGCACCAGCTGGCACAACCATATCGATGCGTGCCTCTAACTCACGCATATCGACCTCAGTAACGCAACCCGTCTTTCTGTTGATATCGACATAGTCCTCGTAGCGCACGCAATATACCGAGCGTCCCGAGATACCTACGTATGCCGAGTTCAATCGGAGATTCAAGTCCGACTCCAACGCATTCTTCGCCTTTGCTATAGCGTCGCCCAGAGCAAGGTAGTTGGCAACATCGCCATCCTTAACTCCATCCTCGATAGGTTGAACCTCGACTCCCAAAACCGAGATCTCGCCATTCTCCTTCTTCTCGCCGACCGCCATTACCACATTCGACGAACCGATGTCAATTCCAATTATGTACTTATCCATATCTACTCCGTACAAATTATCTGTTTATCGTATCTTATATCCACTTTCTTGTAGCGATTCCACCCAATATGCGAGAGTCCCTTGTCGTAGAAGTTACGCAACTTCTCCAACTTCTTTTCGCTATTGTTGAGCGTACCAAACTCTATCACAAAATTACCACTACGGGGTATCAGGCGCAGGCTAATCTCGCCCATATAGGTCGTATCTGCTACATATTGCACGACCTCGGCCGACCAGAATTCGTCGTCACCGACTTCGGTTACAAAGTTAGTGAGATTAGCAAAATCTTCGCTCTTTTTCAGCAACTTTTTTTTGCGCTCCTCGAGGGTTGCTTGTCTCTGCTTGAATGTCGCCTCCTTGGTATTCAACTCCGCAACGTGAGCCTTCAACTCGCTCGTGTCGCCACCCTTCAACTCGGCAATGCGCTCGACACAGCGTGTGCGCTCACGACGCAAGGCCGACATCTCGCTTTTGATTGTTTTAATCTCGGCATCCACCCCGTCAACGAGCGAGATCACGTAGTCGGCAGCCTTACCCTCATAGTTGCGAGGCATAAGCGGTTTGTACTCTCCCGTAACCACCGCTGTATAGAAGGCTGAGCCTATAGGCGAAGGGAAGACATCACCCTCGGAAGTAACGTATGTGTTCATACCTCCGCAAAGGAGTCGCATTACGGGTTTATGCTGCATAATGTCGATATACAACTCGCCAGCATAGGTGGTATATACATCCACATCACGCACAAAACCCTTCTTTGCTATATGCTCAGATATTGCCACTGCATTGACGCTATCGACCAACTCTTTCTCGAGTTTGAGTCCACTCTGCTCGAGATATTTGCGGATCTGTGCCGTCGAGGTAAATCGCTGTGTCGAGGTGCTGTCGGGCAACGAAATAACAACCTTCTCAATCTTCTGCGTTGAGCGGTGCTCCTGCGCAAGATGCGACGCATAGCAGATGTAGGCGACAATCACTGCCACCGCCATCATAAAAGCCGCTATTCGTACTATCTTACGCCACATAGCTTACAAATTCAAAATGCAGAATTTAAAATTAACTACTCTCTACAAACTACTCCTATTTCGCTGCGACCTCTTTTGCGATTGCCTCGCAACAAGCATCGATATTGCCCGCTCCGAACGACACCACAACATCCGTATCCATCTTGCCGATGGTCTGCGCCAACTCCTCACGCTCGACAATCGAGCAAGGTTTTACAACGAGGTTGGCGATAATCTCGGTAGAGATACCCTCAATCGGCAACTCACGAGCTGGATAGATTGGCAACAACACAACATCGTCAGCCTCGTTCAACGCCTCAGCAAACTCCTCGTACAAGTCTCGGGTTCGAGTGTAGAGGTGTGGCTGGAATATCGCCGTAACCTTGCGAGAAGGGAACATCTGCTTAACCGAAGTGATTGTCGCAGCCAACTCTCGTGGATGGTGTGCGTAGTCGTCCATATAGACAGCCTTCGGAGTGTTCACATAGAACTCGAAGCGACGCTTCACGCCAGAGAACTCCTTCAACGCCTTGCGCAATGCATCCTGATCGGCAATATTGCGCTCTACCGACCAGAGCAGAGCCACCGCAGCCACCGAGTTTTCGATATTTACCCAACCTGGGATACCGAGCACGCATCCCTCGATTACACCCGTAGGGGTTACGATATCGTAGCGGTAGTAGCCACCCTCCAAGAGTTCGACATTCTTAGCGTAGAAGTCGCACTCCTCGTTGTAGGAGTAGTGGTAGACCGAAATCTTATCGTTAGTGATAGCCACATCGACACCCTTCTTCATAATGAGCACGCCGCCCTCCTTTATCTGCGAGATAAACTGCGAAAAGGCCTCCTTGACCTTTTCGTGGGTGCCGTAGATGTCGAGGTGGTCGGCATCTGCCGAGGTAACAACCGCAGCATCGGGATAGAGTTGCAGGAACGAGCGGTCGAACTCGTCGGCCTCCACCACAAATCTATCGCCCTCGCCCAAAACTAAGTTCGAGCCAAAATTCTTCGAGATACCACCCAAGAATGCCGAACCCTCGCCCGAAACGGCGTGATTCAACCACGCAGTCAAGGTCGAAGTCGAGGTCTTGCCGTGTGTGCCCGACACCGCCATCACATACTTGCCCTGCGAGAGCAAACCGAGCACCTGCGAGCGCTTCTTAATCTCGAAGCCCTCAGCACGAAACATCGCCTGTTCCGAGTGGTCGGCAGGGATAGCGGGAGTGTAGATAACCACCGTATGCTCCTTATCGAGGAACGCCTCGGGGATAAGTTTCACATCGTCCTCGTAGTGTACGAGTGCGCCCTCGGCCTCCAACTTGCGAGTGAGGTCAGTTGCGGTGCGGTCGTAGCCTGCCACCTGCCAACCCTCGTGCAAGAAGTAGCGAGCCAAGGCGCTCATTCCGATACCGCCAATACCCAAGAAATATACCCTATCCTTTGCCATCGCTTTACTCTTTAATCAACTTTACAATCTCGTCAGCCACACGCTCCGCAGCGTCGGGAGTAGCCAACTTAGCTATATTCTTCGACAACTTAGCCAACAAAGCCTCGTCGCCAACCATCTTCAAAGCGGTCGAAATTCCGCAGTCGGTAGCCTCCGCATCACACACCATCATCGCAGCATCCTTATCGACCAACGCCTTGGCATTCTTGGTCTGATGATCCTCTGCAACATTTGGCGACGGAACAAAGAGTGTAGGCTTCTTTGCCAAGCACAACTCCGATACGGTACAAGCACCGCTACGAGAGATTACCACATCGGCAACCTCGTAGGCATAGTCCATTCTGTCGATAAAAGGAACGAGCGTAATGCCCTTTGTCGGATAGTTTGCGAAGAACTCTCGCATCTCCTTCTCGTAGAAGCGACCTGTCTGCCAGATAACCTGCACAGGGGCGTTACCATCGAGTGTTACCACCCACGACTTCATCATATTGTTCAACGTACGTGTTCCGAGCGAGCCACCCACAACCAAGATTGTAGGTACACCCTCCTGCAAGCCGTAGTGCTCGAATGCCGCCTTGCGATCGATATCGCCCTTGCCGAATGCGCTGCGCAACGGGTTGCCCGTATAGACAATCTTCTTCTTGTCGAAGAAACGCTCCATACCGTCGTAAGCCACACATACGCTCTTGGCACGACCGCCTACGAGTTTATTCACGAGACCTGCATACGAGTTCTGCTCCTGAATAACGGTTGGAACACCCATCATCTGCGCCACGAATACGATTGGTGCACTCGCATAGCCGCCAAAGCCTGCCACTACATCGGGCTTGAACTCCTTGATGATGCGACGTGCCTGATTGAGACTACGCAAGAGGTAGTAAGGCAACAAAAAGTTCTTCCAAGTGAATCTGCGCTGCAAACCCACAATATTCAAGCCCTTGATATTGTAACCCAAATTTGGGATAAGCGTCATCTCCATCTTACCCTCTGCTCCCACGAACAGAATCTCAACCTCCTCGCCGAAGCGCTTCTTCAACGCCTCCGCCACCGAAACTGCGGGGTAAATATGACCTCCGGTGCCTCCACCAGACAAGATAATTCTCTTCATTTCGTCACTCTTTTAGTGAAACTTTCCTAATTAACCACAAAAGTAGCGATAATTCCGCTAACAACAAAAGAAAAACGTGGGGAAATTATAAATTTCTCCACGCCTTTCAATATTTACAATTTTGCTACTTCACAATCTCGTTCAACAGCGCCGCCAAGCGATAGCCCGTGCGAGCCACCATTTCGTAGCCGAGCTCTTCGTGCACAAGGCGCTCACGAAGAGGCATCTCTCTGTTAGGGAAGTTTTTAGCATACAACTCCGCCGCCTTAGCGCCAATTTGCGCCACCCAATCGTGGAGAGTTCCTGTCGCCAACTCGGCACCCTTCGAGCCGTAGTAAATCTCGAAATCCGAAGCCCAATACGCCGCCGAATAGCCCTTATGGAAGTTCACATACGACGGGAAGAAGTTCGACCACTTGGCTACTGCCGGGCCCTTACGACCACCGACAATTTCAATCTTAAAATCGCCATACGAGTGTGGAACCCCCTCGATGCAGACATTCGCAAAATTGTGGATATCGCACATCAAGTTGATGATTGTGCGAAGTGCAAACACAACCTCGCTATTGCTATGATTTTTGCGCTCACGAATAACATTCGCAGCCTGTTCGATAGCCTTCAAAGCATCATCACCCTCGATGTTTTGGGGTGTCAAATCGGCATTCAAGTGGAGCTTGTGAACACTCTTTGAATATGGCGACTTGCCACTCTTTTCGAGTTTATAGAGGAGGGCCACATCGTCGTCGTAGCGATTGCCAAGACACTCCTGCACCAACGCTAAGGCATTGGGAGTGAGATGTTTTGTGGCAAGGATAACCGTAGCCTCGTCCTGGCGAGCACTCCACGCACTTGCAGTCGACACAATCGACACAAGCACAACAACCAATAATAACAATCTCTTCATACGATACTATCTTTTTATTGGTTCTACTCCTTGAAAAGTGTGTTTAAGATATAAGCCAAGCGATATGCCGCCTTCATACCCATCTCGTCGGCGAGTTCAAGCACCTGCGCCTGCTGATCTTTTGTCAGTTTAGCGACATCGGTACCATTAGGGGTGATTTGATAGCAACGATGAGCCTGCTTAATAATATCACGAGCCCAATCGTCATAGGTACCCTTCACCCACTTCTTTGCCTGCTTTGGCGAAATATGATCTACCGTCTCGGCATATCTCTCCAAAGTCCAACCCTTGCGCTTATATCCAGGAGCGCCATCCCAAAATGAGTGATACTTCAGAGGCTTTCCCTTCTTGTAAATCTTACAGCGGTATTGCGGGAAGCGTTCCTTCGGGAAACTTACATGCACAGGGCAGTGCATATCGGGCAGATAGTGCAACAAATTGATGAGTCGTTGGCGAACAAGCGAGTCGGGTAAACTCTTGTATTTACCATCGCCAAGTTCATCCATCATATTCACAAGGTGGCCCATTGCTCCACCTCGAGGAGTTCCACTCCAACTGATAGTGCGACCATCGGGCATCGCCTTGATACTGTGAGGGTTATTCACCGACTTAAACTCGGGAATCATACGCCACTGATCCATCCACGAAGCGTAGTATGGCAGAGTGTGACGAAGGTAATAGCGACACTTCTCCTTCGCCTCGGGGGTGAGGTGTTGCTCGGCAACGTAGACAATAGCTCCGTGGCCGAAACCACCCCATGCCTTTGCGCTTCCCACCGAGAGAAGCGCAAAGAGCAAAGCGGTTAATAGTGTTTTTTTCATCTTTTATTTAAGATTCTCATTCAAGAGCACCGCAATTCGGTACGCCGCACGAGCCATACAACTCATTTAGTCGCTTGCGACTCCAAGCCCCCCTTTGTCAAAGGGGGATTTAGGGGGAATGTCAATACTCTTGCATATGAGTTGTTTCAACTCTCCTACTTCAAGTTCTCATTCAAGAGCACCGCAATTCGGTACGCCGCACGAGCCATACAACTCATTTAGTCG
>JAFYQY010000039.1 GCA_017559685.1 Alistipes sp. | reverse complement strand
TGTTATCGACTCGCCGGATATTCCGTTGAACGTCTCTCGTTCGTACTTGCAGAGCGACTCGAATGTAAAGAAGATTTCGGGCTACATCACTCGCAAGGTTGCCGAGCGTTTGAACGAGCTCTTCTCGACTATGCGTGCCGAGTACGAGCAGAAGTGGGATGATCTCAAAATATTCATCCAGTATGGCATCTTGACCGACGAGAAGTTCGCTGAGAAGGCTTCGCAGTGTATGTTGTGGAAGAATACCGAGGGTAAGTATTTCACTGCCGAGGAGTACACAACAGCAGTAAAGGACTTGCAGACTGACAAGGACGACAAGTTGATTATCCTCTACACCGACGACATCGTAGGCAAGCACTCGTTCCTCCAGTCGGCAAAGGCAAAGGGTTACGACGTATTGGAGATGAACGGACAGCTCGATAGCCACTACATCAATTGGTACGAGCAGAAGAACGAGAACATCCGCTTTGTGCGTGTAGATAGCGATATTATCGACCACCTTATCCGCAAAAAGGAGGAGAACAAAATCTCGTTGAGCGAGGCTCAGCAGGAGATTATGCGTCCTGTATTCGAGAGTCAGTTGCCTACCGACGACGATATTCGCTACAATATCTCGTTCGAGGCTATGTCGGCTGAGGATGCTCCGATTGTTATCACTCAGAACGAGTTTATGCGTCGTATGAAGGATATGGCTAAGATGTCGGGCGGACAGATGAGCCAATTCTACGGTCAGATGCCTGACAACTTCACTATCGCCGTGAATGGCAACCACCCTATCGTAATCGACATCCTCGACTCGGTAGAGAAGGCCTATGGCGATAAGTTAAAGAGCATCACCAAGAAGATTGATGCGGCAGTAGCTGAGGAGAGTCGCTTCGAGGAGTTGACCAAGGGCAAGAAGGACGAGGAGCTTACTGCAGAGGAGAAGGAGATGCGTAAGGACTTGTCGGAGAAGATTTTAACACTCCGTGATGAGCGCAATATCCGTCTCAAGGAGATTGGCAAAGAGAACAACCTTGTGCGCCAGATTATCGATTTGGCACTTCTCTCGAACGGAATGCTCAAGGGCAAGAACCTTTCGGACTTCATCCAGCGTTCGATTTCGTTGATCGGCTCGAAGGAGTAACCGAACATCAACACAAAAAGAGTGCGCAGATAATCTCTGCGCACTCTTTGTTTTTATATATCCGTTCTACTCCTCGGCAGCCATAAGTGCCTGCATCTTCTCGACAAAATATTGCGGTGCTCGGCAAGGGCGACGAGTTGTTCCATCGAGGAAACCGAGCCAGGTATGTCCCGTATTTATGAGTGTACCTGCCTCGTTATAGAGTTCGTAGCGCACCTTCAAGCGCACCATAGGTATCTCCTCGACAAATACTCGCACGGTCAGCACCTCGTCGAAATATGCGGGCTGAATATACTTTGAGCCCACCTCCAAGATTGGCGAGATAATACCCATCTTCTCCATCTCGGAGTAGGGCATACCCCACGCACGCAACGCCTCGACACGAGCCATTTCGTAGTAGACGATATAGTTCGAGTGATGAACAATGCCCATCTGGTCGGTATCCTTATAGTTTACTCTAATCTTTGCGTCGTATGAAATCATAACTGAATCTCTATCTTTTGTGAAAAATATACACTCTGTTTTACTCTACCCTCTCGCACCTCGCACTCGCTCTCTACGCCATTTATGGTGCAGGCGTAGCGACCTTCCGTCGGCAAGAGTTTATACATATCGGTCGAGACCACACCCTCCGCATCTGCTATACCTATTATTATATAGGGGTGACCGAGCAGTTGTCGGGCAAGAGCCAAATCGCCATTGGCCAATGCCTCACGAATAGTTGTGGAGCTCACCTTATTGCCATTGTCGGTATATTGTGCCACCTCGACAACCTGCAATCCGCCGTGTTGCAACAGGAACGAGTGGTTACCCTCCTTGTTGTGGCCGAAGTGATGATTATAGCCTACTACAAGCTGTTTTAGACCGAGTTTACCCACGAGATAGTCGTCGATAAACTCCTCACGGGAGAGGTGGCTAAAGGTCTTATCAAAAGGGATTACTACCACGTAGTCGATGCCCACCTGCTCCAACAGACGGCACTTCTCGTCGAACGATGACAGAAGGCGCAACCCCTCGTCGTT
The DNA here is from genome assembly GCA_017559685.1 of Alistipes sp. The sequence continues at coordinate 624 of JAFYQY010000039.1, read as the reverse complement.
GCCGAGCGTAATGCGTGGATGAGGCTCGAAGGTGAGCACAACGCTCTCGCCCTCGCTCGCCTTAGCTCGTCGCACAACCTCGTCGAGGAGTATGCGGTGACCACTATGCACTCCGTCGTAGGAGCCCACTGTAGCCACGCCATTGCGAATCTGAGGGGGATTATCGAAGCCCCAAACAACCTTCATCGTCGCTATTGATTATTATTCTCCTCGGCAGCCTTCACGAAGTAAGCAACCTTCTCGAGGATGGTGGTGATATCGTAGTTCTCGACAACAATGCCCTGCGGGAAGTTCATCGGCACCGAGGTGAAGTTCAACACACCCTTGATACCTGCGTTGATGATAGGCACAGTATATTGCGCAGCCAACGACGACTGCAACGAGATTATCACGATGCTGATATCGTTATTCTCGACAACCTCCTCGAAGTCGTTGATGTGGTAGCACGGAATATCCATAATGGTCTGCCCCACCTTCGCATCATCAACGTCGAATGCCGCTGTAATGCGGATATTGAGCTGCTTCGAGTTGAAGTACTTGGTAATGGCCTGACCGAGGTGACCCATACCCATAACCGCCACCTTCATTGTGTTTTCGCTATAGAGAATCGAGTCGATGAACTCG
>JAFYQY010000038.1 GCA_017559685.1 Alistipes sp. | reverse complement strand
CATTTCGTTTGACAGTTGAGCCGATATTTAATAGCAGACTACAGTTCGGCGATATGGTAGATATTTTTGCAAATGAATTAGACACGTTGATAGGAAGATCGCAAAGCGTGGGAATCCCCGTTACAGAAGCATTTAGCGGATATCTATTTAATTGTATTGAAGATTATTTTAATAAAGCAGGATTTGTACCAAAAGCCATTGCTGATACAATTATAGAGCAGGTTTATGAGGCTGTTAGAAAAACAAAGTATTCAAATCGTATAATAGATAGTCTAGACGATGTTAAATACGTAATGTATTACAATCTAACACATCGTTAATTGCTAAAAGATAAAGCCGCGCAATTGCTCGGCTTTATCTTACTAAAAGAACTCTTGTCTCTCGTCTTTAGTCTCTCGTCTATTTATACAGCAACACCGACGGGTTACGCCAGATGTCGTTGGCGGCTTCGAGAATCTCCGATGCAGTGACGGCGTTGATTTTGCGGTAGGACTCCTCCAAAGTATCCACCTCGCCGTAGGCCAAGAGGCTCTTGCCCGCACCGAGCATATAGCTCTCGGCGCCCTCGGTTACAATAGCCAATTGTGCGATAAACTGCTTCTTCGCCATTGAGAGCTGACGTGTGGTGAGTACACTATCCTGCAACTTCTTAATCTCGCCTGCGATAATCTCACGGCAACGATCCGAATTCTCGTGATCCGACGAGAAGTAGATGCTTGTCAAACCGCAGTCCGACAATGATGAATAACTCGCTCCGATATTGTAGGTCAGGCCATTACGCTCACGCACATTGATATTAAGGCGTGAGTTGGCACACGGGCCACCCAAGATATTTGTGAGCAACGCCAACGGCAGACGACGCTTATCGGCAAGGTTGTAGGCTCGTGCACCGATGATGCAGTGTGCCTGGTGGGTGCGTTTGTTTAGCACCTTCTCGAACTGCGCCACCTCGATAGGTTTAATACGCTTAAACTCCTGCGTAGTAGCCGCATAGTCACCGAAATATCGCTCGGCAATCTCCTTGATACGGTTAGGCGAGATATTGCCAATCGAGGCGAAAACCATCTTGTCTGTGGTATGCGTGCGGGCACGGAAGCGATGTATCGCTGCCGAATTGATGCCCTTCAAGCTGCGAGGCGTGCCAAGGATGTTGTGACCAAGTTCTGAGCCAGCGAAAATCAAATCTTCGAAGGTGTCGTAGATGTCGTCGTTCGGCGAATCACGATAGGTGTTTATCTCGTCGAGAATAACCTCTCGTTCCTTGTCGAGCAGATGATCGGGGAAGGTCGAGTGAAAGACCACATCGGCAATCAACTCCACAGCCTTTGCAAAGTCGCCACGCAAAACCGTTGCATGAACGGTTGTATCCTCCTTTGTGGTGAAGGCATTCAGCTCGCCACCGAGGTTTTCGAGTCGGCAGTTTACCTGATACGCCTTGCGATGCTCTGTACCCTTGAAAAAACCGTGCTCGGTGAAGTGGGCAATACCGAACTCGTTTGCCAACTCGTCTCGGCTTCCCGCATTTATAAACATAGCACATCGTGCCACACCGCTCTTTATCTGGCGATGTATGCCACGAATGCCATTGGGTAGTTCGTATATGTAAAATTCAGAATTCAAAATTAAAAAATAGTTTTCCGTTTTCAGTTTTCCGTTTTCAGTTTCAAGAACTTCGCAGTGTGGCTGTTGTCACAATGCGTAAGTTCAGCAGGTGTGCCCTCAAAGACGATTGTACCGCCATTTGTACCCGCCTCAGGGCCGAGGTCGATAATATGGTCGGCGCACTTGATAACCTCCATATTATGCTCTACGATAACCACTGTATGTCCCGCTGCAATCAGCGCATTAAAGGCCTTGAGAAGACGATTTATATCGTGGATGTGCAATCCCGTAGTCGGCTCGTCGAAGATGAACATCATTCGCTTATCGGTAAACTCTCGAGCCAGGTACGACGCAAGTTTAACTCGCTGGCTCTCACCACCCGACAAGGTCGATGATGGCTGTCCGAGCTTCACATATCCCAAGCCCACATCTCTCAACGTCTTAAGTCGCTCGATAATGCGACGGCACTCCTTGGCATCCTCGCTGAAGAAAGCTATAGCCTCGTCTACGCTCATATCGAGAATATCGCTTACGGACTTATCTCGATACTTAACCTCGAGCACCTCGTCCTTAAAACGCTTGCCTCCGCACGCCTCGCAGGTGAGTGTAATATCGGCCATAAACTGCATTCCGACCTTGATACAACCCTCGCCCTGGCACACCTCGCATCGACCACCCGCCGAGTTGAACGAGAAGTGCGATGCTCCGATATTGTTGTGCTTGGCATACGGTTGCTCGGCAAAGAGTTTGCGAATCTCGTCCCACGCCTTGATATATATCGCAGGATTCGAGCGTGACGACTTTCCGATAGGGTTTTGATCTACCATTTCGACACCTCGCAAGAGCGACATATCGCCACTTAAGCCGTCGAAATCGCCCGGATGATCTCCCGTATCAGCCAAGTGACGACGCAATGCAGGATAGAGGATATCCCTCGCCAGCGACGATTTACCCGAGCCGCTAACGCCTGTGATGCAGGTCATAACGCCGAGTGGAATCTTGACCGTGATGTTTTTAAGGTTGTTGTGTCGGCAACCCTTCAACCTTATATAGTTGCTCCAACCACGTGTGGATGAAGGAATTGCAATCTCTCGTTTACCCGAGATATAGTCGGCGGTATAGCTCTCGGTAGCGTCGGTAAGATGCTCCAAATCGCCATTATAGACTACCCTACCGCCATTTGCACCCGCCTCAGGGCCAATATCTATAATATGGTCGGCAGCACGAATAACCTCCTCCTCGTGCTCCACTACAATCACCGTGTTGCCCATATCTCGCAACTGCTTCAGCACCTCGATAAGGCGGTGTGTATCTCGTGGGTGGAGTCCGATGCTTGGCTCGTCGAGGATGTAGAGCGAGCCCGTAAGGTTGCTACCAAGCGATGTTGCAAGGTTTATACGCTGGCTTTCTCCACCCGACAAGGTATTCGATGCACGGTCGAGCGTGAGATAGCCCAAGCCTACGTCGCTCAAATATTGCAAACGGTTGCGCACCTCGGTCAAGAGACGCTCCGAACTCTTGTTGTCGTACTCGTCGAGCGAAACCGAAGAGAAGAATTCTATCGCCTCATCGACGGTCATACGTACAACCTCGGCGATATTTTTACCGCCAAACTGCACATATAGAGCCTCTTTGCGGAGACGATTACCCTCACACTCGGGGCAGACTGCCTTGCCCATAAATCGAGCCTTTAGGACACGATATTGAATCTTGTGGCGTTGGCTGTCGAGCATTTCGAAGAATGAGTTTAAGCCCTCAAAATACTCATTTCCAAGCCAAAGAAGTCGGCGTTGCTCCTCGGTGAGCGTGTGATATGGTGCGTGAATCGGGAAGTCGAACTTATGTGCATTCATCACGAGCTGATCTCTAAACCAACCCATAGTCTCGCCTCGCCAGCAGGCTATTGCATTATCGAAGATTGTGCGAGACTTATCGGGCACAACCAACTCCTCGTCGATGCCTGTAACCTTGCCCCAGCCCTCGCATCGTGCACACGCTCCAAGCGGGTTATTGAACGAGAAAAGGTGCTCGGTAGGTCGCTCAAACTCGATGCCGTCAGCTGTGAAGCTCGAGTTAAAAAGGTGCTTCTGCTCCCCATTAACTACAACGCAACTATCTGTGCCATAGCCAAAAGCTTGCGATACAGACTCTCGCATTCGAGTGAGTGTATCTTCGTCCTTTGCCACTCGCAAACGGTCAATAACAATATATATTCCTTCGGCCGAACGCTCCGAGTCGACCTCCTTGATAAAGTCGTCGATAAGCACCGTTCTGTCATCAACCATCAGTCTTGCAATGCCCTCTTTGATAAGCGTCAGCAACTTCTCGATAATGCTTTCGCCCTTGTCGAGTTGCATCGGTACGGCGATAATAACTCTCGCACCCTCGCCAAGCGAAAGAAGATACTCCACAACATCGTCCGTATCGTAGCACTTGACATCCACGCCCGAAATTGGCGAAATAGTCTTGCCGACACGTGCATATAGGAGTTTGAGATAGTCGTATATCTCGGTTACGGTACCCACCGTAGAACGTGGGTTGCGTGACGAGACCTTCTGCTCGATGGCGATTGCTGGTGCAATACCCGAAATAATATCTACATCGGGCTTCGAAATACGTCCCAAAAATTGGCGTGCATAGGCCGACAAACTCTCGACATAGCGACGCTGACCCTCGGCAAAGATGGTGTCGAATGCCAAAGTCGATTTGCCCGAGCCCGACAAACCCGTCACGACAATCAGCTTCTCGTGTGGGATATCGAGTTCGATATCTTTGAGGTTGTGTACCCTCGCTCCCTTTATGTAGATTGAGTTACTCATTTACAACTTCTACTGTTACTCCTTCGACCTTCTCCAACTTGGCAATAAGCATATCGGCTTCGCTCTCACGAATTCGCAACTTCATTGTGCAGAGGTTGTCGAACACCTGCTCGTCAATGCGTGGCGACATCTCTTTGATGATACGCATCACGCCATTCATCGAAATATACGAAAAGTCCACTCTGATAACTCTGTCGACCGTCTTTTCGATAATCTTGCTGACGGCAATAACATCGGCTGTAGACTCCTTATAGGCCTGTATCAAGCCCGAAACGCCCAATTTTGTACCACCAAAGTAGCGCACTACTACGACTAGGCAATTTGTCAAATCGGCCGAGAGAAGCTGTCCTAAAATCGGCTTTCCTGCTGTTCCCGAAGGCTCACCATCGTCGTTTGCACGGAATACCTCGCCTTGTGGACCAAGGCGATAGGCGTAGCAATGGTGCGTAGCGTCGTAGTACTCCTTACGCAGAGCATCGAGCAACTCCTTAATCTCCTCCTCCGTCTCTACGGGGTAGGCGTAGGTTAGGAACTTGCTGCTGCGCTCCTTGTAAATAGCCTCTGCTGGCTCGGCAATGGTCAGATATGAGTCCTTCAGTTCCGCCACGATGGTTTAGTTTATGCCCTTAAAAATTCTGTTCCAACGAACACCATCATTACCCTTCGAGAAGATGATGAATTGTGCCTTACCCACAATATGATCCTCTGGCACAAAGCCCCAGAAACGTGAATCGAGCGAGTTGTGGCGGTTATCTCCCATCATAAAATAGTAGTCCATTGCAAAGGTATAGGTGGTTGCCTCGTTGCCGTCGATGAATATCTTGTCGCCCTCTACTCGCAATGAGTGACCTTCGTATTTCTCTATAATGCGCTCATAGAGAGGTAGATTATCGGCTGTAAGCTCTACGGTTGCACCCTTCTGCGGTACCCAAAGTGGGCCGAAATCGTGCTCAGTCCAATTGTAGTTCAGGTTGTGAGGGAAATATGGCAAATAACCTGGCGCAAGCTCTTTAGACATCTCTACCGACATTACGCTCTTGTACTTGCTTATACTCTCAATCTCCTTCTTGGTGGTTGCTATCTCGTATTTGTAGTAATCGGGATAGCTGACTTTGAGTGTGCAATCGTCTATGTTTATATTGTGCTTCTTGAACATTTGAGCAGAGAATGGCGTTGTCGTCTCTACTATGTACTTGAATTGACGATCCTCGCACGGCTTTTGAAGCTCGCTGTTCACATATAGCTTGTCGTCTACGATCTGCAGCGTGTCGCCAGGGATACCCACGCAACGCTTGATGTAGTTCTCTCGCTTGTCGACAGGGCGAGAGACTACGGTACAGTCCTTGTGAAGGCGCTTTCTACCCTCCTCGTTGCCCAAGGCAACTTGATACTCACGCAATACATCGTAGTAGCAAACAGACTGATTTTCGAGCAATACGGTGTCGCCTGCAGGGAAGTTGAACACCACAACGTCGTCACGCTCAACCTTGCCAAGACCACGCAAGCGGTGGTAGTCCCACTTGATGCACTCTGAGTATGATTTCGCAGTCATCGAGAATGGCATCGTATTGAATACAAACGGCATTGCCACCGGCGTATTTGGTACCTGTGGGCCATACGAGAGTTTGCTGACGTAGAGATAGTCGCCTGTGAGAATTGTGCTCTCCATCGAAGATGTAGGCACGACGTAGAGCTGGAAGATAAAGAGGTGCACAAGGTGCGCCACTACAGTCGCCCAGACAATTGCATCTACCCAGCCATATATGCTGTTGTAGATACGGCTTTTCTGACGCAAATTCGCATTCTTTGAGCCTACATAGCGATAGAATAGGCGTGAGATAAAGTGGTCGTAGATGAGCGGCAAACCCAATAAAAGCCAAAGGTTTCCCGGCCAAACTACGAAGAGTAAAATATAGATAATGCTGGCGATTGCGAACTTTGTCCAGCGGTTCTTGAAAAATGCCTTAATCTTCTCCATAATGTCTATTCAAATAGGTCGTCAATAGTAAATACACCCTTGCGTGGAGCGATAAACTCAGCTGCAACTACCGCACCGAGAGCCAACGCTCGGCGTGAGAAAAGGGTGTGCTTAATCTCGATTTTGTCGTCTGCAGATGTGTAGGTTACGGTGTGAGTACCTGGAACGGTACCCTCACGCAACGAGGTAATCTCGATTGCATTCTCGTCGGTTGTAGGCTCATTCACCCACTCGTCCTTGCGCTCTACCCTTGCGAGAATGTCGTTTGCGAGCGAAATGGCTGTTCCGCTCGGTGCATCCTTCTTCTGGGTGTGGTGAATCTCCTCGATAGCGACATTGTAGGCGTCGAAGCGATTCATCAACTCTGCCAAGTAGCGATTGAGACGGAATGTGATATTCACACCCAACGAGTAGTTCGACGACCAAATCATAGTCGAATTCTTCTCTCGACACAAGGTCTGAAGCTCCTCCAAACGGTCGTGCCAGCCTGTAGTGCCACTCACAACGGGTGTTCCGCACTCGATACAGGTGCGAACATTGTTGTATGCGGTATCTGGAGTTGTGAACTCGATTGCCACATCCACTCCTGCGAGATTCTCGGCATTGAGGTCGTGGACGTTATTCTGGTCTATAATAAGTGCTACGGAGTGTCCACGCTGAAGTAAAACCTGCTCGATTTCGTGTCCCATCTTGCCATAGCCGATAATTGCAACTTTCATAATTCTTCTTGTGCTTTGAATGTTTAACTCGCAAAGATAACAATTTTGTGCGAAATAAAAAAGACAAATGCTATTGCATTTGCCCTTTATACTTAACATTGCTCAAAAATAGTCCCTGCGGAGGTGCTCCGCCGCTCGCTTTCGAAAGATTTTTGGCATCGACTATTTGGCGAAACTCCTCCACTGTATAGCGACCTCGACCGACATCTACAAGTGTGCCGACAATCGAGCGCACCATATTGCGCAAGAAGCGGTCTGCACGAATCGTAAAATGCAGAGTACCATCATCTTCCGTAGTCCATTCGGCGTGCTTGACGTCGCAGATGTTGGTCTTGTTGTTCGAGTTGAGTTTAGCAAACGTGGTGAAATCATCCACCTCGAGCAGATACTTTGCCGCCTCGTTCATCTTCTCGACATCGAGCGTATAGTAGCATATCCACGCAGAATAGCGTCTAAACGGCGATTTTACGGGCGAAAGCAGATAGGTATACTCTCGCTCCACAGCATCGAATCGTGCGTGCAAATCATCCGCTACGCCATATATGCGTTTAATTGCAATGTCGTGCGGAAGCATTGCATTGAGTTTGTGGGCGATACGTCCCTCGTCGATAGCCTCTGTTGTGTCAAAATGAGCCACATAGAACGAGGCATTTACGCCTGTATCGGTACGCCCTGCTCCGACAATCTCGGTAGGTTGGCGCAAGAGCTTCGTCAGAGCATCCTCAATAACACCCTGCACGGTCTGCTGGTCGGGTTGTCTCTGCCAACCGCAATAGGCTCCTCCGTCGTATTGTAACTCTATAAAGTAACGCATCAAATAACTACAGTTTTATTGCTCATTCTCAAGACTTTTGGCAGCCTCGTAAATACCCTCGTACAACGATGGGTGGGCGTGAATTGTCGAGGCTATATCCTCGGCTGTTGCACCCAACGCCATAGCCACCGATGGCTCGCCCAACATCTCTACCACATTTGCACCGATGATGTGCGCACCACGCAACTTATTCTCTGCATCGAAAATCAACTTCACGAAGCCGTCACGATCGCCCGCAGCTGCTGCCTTACCAGATGATGCAAAGTTGTAGCGTGCAACCTTGTACTCCAAGCCCTGCTTTTGAGCCTGCCCCTCGGTCAAGCCGACCGATGCAATCTCGGGAGTTGTAAAGATGCAAGCAGGTATCAAAGCGTAGTCTATCGCCTTCGGACTCTTGCCGAAAATCTGCTCTACGCAGTTTACAGCCTCGACCGATGCGATGTGTGCCAATGCTGGCGAAGCAATGATGTCGCCCACGGCGTATACACCAGCAACCGACGTTTGGAACTTGCTGTCTACTACAACCTTATCTCGTTCTACCTGAACTCCGACTTTATCCAAGCCAAGCCCCTCGATATTCGACTTAATACCTACGGCAGAGAGCACCTTATCGGCTACAATCTCCTTCTCTGCGCCCTTCTGCTCGACCGCTACCACACACTTGCCATCCACGACCAAAACGCCCTTAACGGCTGTATCACACATAACGGTGATGCGCTGACGGCGGAATGCTCGCTCGGCTGCCGCAGAGACCTCGGCATCGAGCAACGGCATAAACTGCGGCATATACTCCACAACGGTAACCTTTACGCCCAACGATGCGTAGAGGAAGGCAAATTCGCTACCGATAGCGCCGCTACCCACTACGACCATTGTCTCGGGCAACTCCTCCAAAACGAGTGCATCACGAGAAGATAGAACGTGCACGTGGTCGATAGGAATAGACGGCACCTCACGAGGCGAAGCTCCCGTAGCGAGGAGGATGTTTTTAGCCTCGTACGTCTCTTCGCCAACCTTAACTTCGGTAGCCGAAAGCAACTCCGCAGAGCCCGTAATAACCTCTACTCCACTGCGTTTGAGCAACATCTCGACACCTCGACCTACGGTCTGTGCCACCTGGCGGGAACGAGCTACCATAGCCTTCAAATCGGCCTTTACGTCGCCCTCTACAGCCACGCCAAAGCTCTTAGCATTCTTGCAGTAGTGGTAGACTTGAGCGCTCTTGAGCAACGCTTTCGTGGGGATGCAGCCCCAATTAAGGCACGTTCCGCCCAACTCGGCACGCTCAACAAGTGCAACCTTTGCGCCCAACTCCGCAGCACGCACAGCACCTACATATCCTGCAGGGCCACCACCGATAACTATTAAATCGTACATATCCTTTTGTTAGAAGTTTACTACCTTCAATACCTCGCCATTATCGGATGCTACAGCACGCTTCCACTTCTCCGAATAGCCCGATTGCTTAATCTGGTCAGGGATATTCTTGCCGTTGCCATTCTCGATAAAGCCCTTCGCATCCTCAGCCTTCTCGTTGCCGTCGATATACTTCACGAGCAGATACTGATCGAGCTTGCTCCACTTCTCGAAGAGGTTCTGAGCTGTAACTGTCGAGTATGTGCTCTGCAACTTTTGAGCCTTCTTTGGCGAGAGACCAGAGAGTTTTGCATCGAACTTCTCAACCTCGGCCAACTTCTCGTTCTCCCACTTGTCAACCTCCTCACGAATACGCTTACCAATAACGTTGTAGCGCAAGTAAGCGAGTTGTGCAATACGGTTTGTAACCCAGAACATAGAGGTTGCCGAGTAGTGCAACATCGAACCATTTGCCTCGTCAAGGCACCAAGGTACCTCGGTAGTGTTGCAGTAGATTGGTGTCAAAGGCGATGTCGCAGCATCGTCGGTACCAAACCAAAGAATACCTGTCTTACCCTCACGTGCCTGACCACAGAGCCAGAAACCTGTCTGCTGTGTTGCTGTAGCACGCTCGTTGCAGTACTGCACGCCATCCACCTTGAAGTACATCGGACGCCAGCGGTATGGGCAAGCATTGCCACCTGCTCCGATATCAGTAGTCATATCCATTGGAGTACCCTCGTAGTGGTCACGCATAGCGTCGAAGAGTTGCTTTGGCGACACCTTCTTGGTAGGCTTAACCCACAACGGCATACGATTGTTAGGGTTGTGCCCCATTGCGTAATCAACATATTTGTCCATATCCTCGGCTACTGTGCGGAAGAATGCCCAAACACGAGCCTCGCAAGCACGCAAGCCACCGAAATCGAGCGGTGCGTATGCGTCGCAGAACGAGAAATGCTCATCTGTTCCAGTGTAGTAACCCATCTCACGAGCGAATGAAATTACGTCGCTTGCATAGAGACAATTCTCCTTATCGTCCAACGGGAATGTTGTAATACGAGCCTGATTTGCGTGTCCCGAGACATATCCGTCAGGAATACGGCGAGCAACCCATACGATACCCTTGCGGAGGTTATTGCCCTTATCATCAAGCTTTGAGCCCTTGCCGATAAGCTCCATAATCCACGCTTCGTTCTTGTCTGCAATCGAGAACGACTCGCCCGAAGAGGCGTAGCCGTAGGTGTTTGCCAAGTCTACAATCACCTTGATAGCCTCACGTGCTGTCTTTGCACGCTGCAATGCGATATAGATCAACGAACCGTAGTCCATAATACCCTGCTTATCCTCCAACTCCTGTCGACCGCCATAGGTTGTCTCGGTGATGATAAGCGAGTGCTCGTTCAT
>JAFYQY010000037.1 GCA_017559685.1 Alistipes sp. | reverse complement strand
GTTCCAACCTACGACAAAGCCCGCAATAATGAGAAGAATGGCATTGATACTCAACACCATTGTACCGATAGAGATTGCGCCGCCCGTAAGGTGATAAATCAAGAGCGAAAGACCTGTTGCGCCACCACCAGCTGCATCTGCTGGCAAAATACAGCACAACCAACCAAACGAGTAGAGGAACATTCCAAGGAACATCAATGAGTACTCCTTGAAGATGGTAAATAGACTTGGTCTGTTTAATGCTATTCCCATAGTATCTAAAAAATCAATGCGCAAATTTACACATTTTTGGCAAATATTGTTCATTAAGAACAAAAAAACTGCTCAACCAATAACGATTGAGCAGTCTCTTTTCTTCTTTAAGACTATTATCTCGCCTGGAAAGTCTCGAGCGAGCCTGTCCAATTGCAAGTAATCTTCTTCTCACGCTCGGTTGTGAAGTCGGCAACGATAGTGTATGTGCCATCGCTATTCTCGGTGATGTTCAACTCGCCACCCTTAACAACGCTGTAGAGCACTGTGCCGTCGTTGTCGATATACTCAACGAATGTACCGAGAGCCATTGTACCCCAATAGCAACCTGGGTAGTAAACCCAAGGCTCCTTCTTGAGAACGTACTTGTCATCCGACAAAGTACCAATCTTGTAGGTACCTGTAACGCCCTTGCCGAGCTCTGGGAAGATGTCGAGCACAAGCTGAATACCGCCCACTACATTAGGGTGGCACTTGTCGTCGGTCAACTGATCGGTATTGAAGAGACGGATAACGTAGTTATCGCAGTTGCTGCTTGGGTACGACTCGTAGAAGCGAATCGAGCCCTGCATAGGCTGCATATCGATATCCTTATCGAGTGCAGGGCGCCACTCCTCGTCGTCGCTCTGATCCTCGAAGCTAATCTCGCCCTCGTAAACGAAGGTCAACTCATCACCTGCGGTGGTCACAACCTTAGTCTCGATAAGGTAGCCCTTGCTTGTGTGCTTAACCACTACTGTACCCGACTCGAAGAGAATATCCTTGATGCGGTACAACCACTGACCGTCTACGTTTACCTGCTCCAAGTTGTTGGTAGCCAACGAGTACTCCTGATAGAAGCAACCCAAGTTGCGACCATTGCCGAAGGTGTAAGTACCCTCAGGGAGGACAGCACGAGATGTAATCTGAGAGATTGCTCCCCACAAATCGAGATAGAGAATCCAACCACCCTGGTGTGCTGGCACCTCAAAGCCATTTGCGCCCATTGCGAGCGAGTCATTCGAGAGCATAATGTAGTAGTCTGCAACGCCTGTATCCCAAACATCGCCGAGGTAGTATGCTGCAGGTACGTTGTTGAGGGCAATCTTGCCGTCTGCACCTACGCCATTGTTCTCGATAATCTCGGGAACAGCAGGAGTCTCTGGGGTCTCTGGAACCTCTGGAGTCTCTGGCGTCTCGCCATTATTTGGCGAGCAAGCCACAAAAGCGGTAGCGACGAGAGCCGCTACCACCATAAAAATGTTTTTGAAAATCTTTGTCATCTTTGTCTTTTAAAATTTAGTTTGCAGGAGCAAGCTGATTAACCTTAATCGATGCAGTGCAAATCGATGTAGTCGAAGTCTCGTTCGCATAGTATGCAATGTAGAGAGTTGCATAGTGCGAGTACTGCGATGCATCGTAAGGGTTTACCTGAACGGTAATCTCGCCCTTCTCGTTGTCGATAGTCCACGAGTTGTCAACCAATACGCCGTAGTGGTTGCTCTGCGAGCCGTTGAACTTAACAACACCACCCTCTACAGGGTTCGAGAGGATGTACTTGATAGTGTAGGTACCGCCCTCAGCCGATACGTTGAATGGCGAAGTCTCGAACGAAAGCGCTGGCTTGTCGTTGTTGATAGTAACCAAAACCTTTGTTACGTCCGAAGTAGCTACAGTCTCGTCCTCCGATACTGCGTAAGCGTAGATGTACCAATCCCAACCGTAGTAGTCCGATGGGCTAACCTTCAACTTGTAGCCGTTCTGAACGCCCGAAAGAATAGTTGGCTTGTAGTACGACGAAGTGAGGTTCTCCTGCAACTTGCTGTCGCTTGCGCCATACGAGTAACCCTCGAACTCGCTCTTTGCGATACCTGCCAACGCAAACTTAGTGTTAGCGTTCGATGGAGTTACGTTTACGATAACGTGATCGAAGTGAGTCTCGGTAACCTCGATAGTGAAGGTTACAACCTCAGCGTTTGGATTAGCCTCCTGGTTGATAGTTACAACGGTTGCTGCATCAGCGTTTGGATAGTTGAACGAGAGCGATGCTGTACGAGCCTTTGCAAACTCGTTAGCGGTGTAAGCGATAGTGATCTTACCCTCCTCGATAGTTGTTGTAGTCCAAGCAGCATCCTTCGAGAGGGTTACTACGTTGCCCTCAACAGCATTCTCTATGGTGTAGTCGAGAGTGATTACGCCAGCCTCGCACGAAACGTTATTCTCGAGTGTAGAGATGTTCAACACTGGCTTTGGTACGAGTGGCACCTGAACGCACTGAACAGGAGTTGTAAACTCGTAGCCATTGTCAGTCTTAACAGCACCAGCGATGATGATGTAAGCAGCACCGTAGTACTCCGAGATAGACTGGTTCTCGAGAACGCCCTCGTTGAGAGTTACGAACCACGATGTAGAGATCTTCTCCTGCAACCAAGCTGCAGGCGACTCATAGCCTACCAAGTCGCTTTCTGAAGCCTTCTTCCAGTAGTAGGTACCTACACCCTCAGCAGGGGTGATAGTAGCCGAAGCCGAAGTTGTTGTGCAGTTTGTGAACTCGATTGTAAACGCAGGGGCCTTAGACGACTGCTTTACGGTTACGGTTACAGGCTCGATGTTGCCATAAGTTGCGGTGAACGAAGCCTCACGTGGCTCGCTACCTGGATCAGACTCATTTGCATCGAGAACAAACGAAACAGCACCCTCTACCAAAGTAAGGTCGTGCAACCACTCTGCCGAAGCCTCGCCGAGAGTAACCTCAACGTCTGCTACAGCGTTCTCGAGAGTGTAAGCGATAGTGAACTCACCACCCTCAGCTGGAAGCACCTCGCACTCTGCGAAAGTCAAGACAGGAGCATCAATCTCCTCATCCCCACCGATTACCGGTGTACAAGCTACACCTGCGAATACCATTACCGCAAGTACCATGAAGTAGGAATAAAATTTCTTCATAATTGTAGAATGTTAATTGTGTTTATTGAATATTAAAAGTATAATTGCTCTAATTAACCCGGGCAAAATTATTAAAAAATTTTCAAAACGCAAAATAAAATGGCAAAATATATGCAAAAGAAGTGCTTTCGAACACCTAAAATCGCTTTTAAATGCTCGTAAAACAGGGAAATAGTATTTATTCAAATTATTTAAATATTCTGCATATTTAGATATTTATGAGAAATACACAGGTGCCATACTCCTCAAAACCGCAGCTTTTGTAGAGGCGGTGTGCCGCCACTCGGGATGGGTTTGAAGTGAGGTAAATCTTCTTTGCACCGAGCAATTTTGCCTCCTCTTTTGCCTTCTCGACAAGGGCGTAACCGATGCGGAGGCCTCGAGCCTTCTCGTCCACGACCACATCCTCAATCCACGCCTTGCGCCCCGTAGGAATATCGACAACAACAAGCGAGAGCATTCCCACAACCTCGCCATCCGACTCGGCAACGTAGAGATGGGTATTGTCGCCGCCGAGCATTCGCTCTACATATTGATTATTTGGCATTTGCGCCGACTGCGACAGTTGCGGAAGGAGTGCTTCGAGCGCCTTCAAGAGCTTCGCCGAAGCGGTGGTTATCTTGCAGATTTCAATCATTTTCTCGCCAATTAGGTTATTCGTGCTACAAAGATAGTGAAAAAACAGTGGAATTACACCTCTGCGGAGGGGAGATTTTTTTCGACAAAAAGCATCAATCTGCGAAATTATTACTAAATTTGTCATAAGTCTTATGACCACAAACGAATTCAATTAACCAAAACACAAATAACTATGAAGAGGTTTTATCTTATTTTATCGCTTGTAGCGATGTTGTTTATCTCCTGCGAGGGAGGCTTGGGTGAGGGTGGTAATACCAACTTTGGAAATATCACGCTCGACGAGAATGCAACCGAACTGCTCGAGCAGACAGTTAATAGCGACGCTTTGACTGCTTCGGGCATAACATTTACCGCAAGTGAGGCTTGGAGTGCAACGGTACAAGAGGTGCGCTCGGAGTGTGTGTGGCTCACCATCTCGCCCGACCACGGCGAGGCTGGAACCTACACTCTCTCGATTGAACTCGAGGCGAATGAGACGGGTGCAAGCCGTAGTGCCGAGATTGTCATCTCGTGTGGTGGCTCGACCTTGAAGATTAAGATTACACAAAAGGCTGCGGAGCAGATAACACCTCCTGCCCCAACCATCGAAGATAAAAACCGTATTGCGGCTCTCTTCTTTGATGATGGCAAGGAGCGAGTATTCTTCACATACAACGACAAAGGACAAATTGCATCTATCAAATATGAGGAGATAGAGAAGAATAAATTGTACGAGGAGATAACCCAGACCATAAAGTACGACGGTCGCAATATCACTATTCCTGAGGTGTGCTATCACCTCGACACACGCAACTATCCGCAGACTCACAGTTTCCGTTATAAAGAGGAGTACACCGATGGCTCTGCCGTCTTAAATAGCGACGGTACGCTTTCGTCATACATCTATGACGACGAGAAGTTCTACATCTCGTATGGTGCGGATGGTCGAGTTGACAAATACACAAACGAGAAGTCGGAGGCTGTGGCACTCTTCACTTGGGAAGATGGCAACCTAACAAGCATCTACACCGACGAGCTTGGAGCAAATCTTACCATCAGCTACTCCGATAAGGACAATATCTGCGGTGGCGTAGATTGGCTTTGGTTGCTTATCAATGGCTACGGGGATAGCACAGGCCCTATGCCTCTTGCAGTATTGAACAAGAATGGCGGTTTGCAAACCAAGAAGTTGCCACAAACCCTCTCTATAGCAGGAATGAGTATTAACTTGACCTACACATTCGATGCACAAGGACGAATCGAGACTGTATCTTTGGATGGCGAAACTTTGGCGTTTGGATATGCCGATGAAACATTCACTCAATACGGGTGGGCTCCTTATGTTACAAAGCAGGAAATTGTAAATTACTACAACGAGCTTATCAGCGACAACCTTGGCTACAACCGCCATTGTGTTGTAAGAACACATATCGGAAAGGACAACTATTTCGACCAAACATACACACAGCAGTACCATCTCAACATAGAGAGTCAGATGTTCGTAGCTCCGGAGTACAAATACAGTAGTTTTGAAATGGAGAGCGAGAGCGACTATACAAATGCCGGATATCTCCACTACTACACAGAACCATACACAAATGATTTTGGTCAGAAGGCTTACTATGTGTACTACTATTTCTCAACCTTCACCCTTCGCCACAGTTACACACTTGAGTTATGGTCAGATGTGCAATTCTCATTATATGATGCAGTAACCAGCCAGTTTATTCCAGCATCGTACCCAAATGAGGAGTGGGTACCATATTTCAAACTCGTTGAGACTGGACGAGAAAAGATGGGAGCATCGGAAGGTACAGACGAGAATGGTATCAAGGGTGTAACACAATGGTATTCTATCCGATTTGATAAGTATGCAACACTCGCAGAGAGGAATGCTGACCCTACAAAGTTGAACTACACTAAATACGACACAGGGTTTATTGATATGACTCTCTGGATTCCAAACGAGCAGTAAAAACTCTATCGTTCTCACTAAGGGATTTTGGACAAACCAAAATCCCTTATTTCGTACATAAACCTATACTTGAGCATTTTAATTTAAAAAACGTAGTTTTTTTATCTAAAATCGTTATCTTTGCGCACGAAATAAAAACAGAAAACACAGGAAATATGCTAAATATCGTATTATTTGGTGCTCCGGGCTGTGGTAAGGGTACACAGTCGGAACT
>JAFYQY010000003.1 GCA_017559685.1 Alistipes sp. | reverse complement strand
CTTTGTCGTTCTTTGATGTGATAATAGTGCATCTACTTCCGCTAACGAACTATCTCGTCAATGGGCAGTACGCTCAAGTACAGCCCATCGACTCGAATTTCGCCGAGCGTTGCATCTGCACTATTCTAACAACAAAAAGCTGGCTCTCAAAATTGCTCATTTACGCTAAGTAAACTTCGCTTTTTCGAGCTTCACAACGCCGCGAGTAAGCGAGAGCAGAGACCGCTTGCGGACTATGCCGAGCGTGAGCGGTGAAAAGGAACTTAAGCCTAAAATTAGCTCTAGTTATGCAACTTCTCAAGAAGTGAGGGTGCTCAACACAGACTTGTTGGACACCCTCTTTTTTGTTTTGCGGGGTGTTTTATTTGCTTAATCGGTGCAAAGTTGCGATTTTTTGGGAAATTTGTTGTATCTTTGTACGCTAATTTATATGTAAGTAATTTAAGAGATTTAGATACGAGATGAAGAACATTCGCAACTTCTGTATTATCGCCCACATCGACCACGGCAAGAGTACACTTGCTGACCGCCTCTTGGAGAAGACCAACACGCTCAATCAGCGTGAGATGCAGGCTCAGGTGCTCGACGATATGGACCTCGAGCGTGAGAAGGGTATCACCATCAAGAGCCACGCAATCCAGATGGAGTATAAGGCACGCGATGGCCAGACATATACACTCAACCTTATCGACACCCCAGGACACGTCGACTTCTCGTATGAGGTGTCGCGAGCTATCGCTTCGTGCGAGGGTGCTCTCCTTGTTGTCGACTCAACACAGGGTATTCAGGCTCAGACAATCTCGAATCTCTATCTCGCACTTGGCCAGGACCTCGAGATTATTCCAGTACTCAATAAGATCGACTGTGAGTCGGCAATGATCGACGAGGTGAAGGACCAGATTATAGACCTTATCGGCTGCAAGGATGAGGATATCTTGCTTGCGTCGGGTAAGACAGGTCAGGGTGTTGAGGATGTTCTTGAGGCTATTATTGAGCGTATCCCAGCACCTAAGGGTGATGAGAATGCTCCACTTCAGGCCCTCATCTTCGACTCAGTATTTAACCCATTCCGTGGTGTTATTGCCTACTTCCGTGTCTTCAACGGCACAATCCGCAAGGGTGACCACGTTAAGTTCTTCAATACGGGTAGCGAGTACGATGCCGATGAGATTGGCGTTTTGAAGCTCAAGATGGTTGCTCGCAATGAGATTAAGGCGGGCGATGTAGGTTACATCTGCTCAGGTATCAAGAACTCAACAGATGTGAAGGTGGGTGATACCATCACCGCTGTGGCTAACCCTTGTGCAGAGGCTATTGCCGGCTTCGAGGATGTTAAGCCTATGGTCTTCGCCGGTGTATATCCCGTTGAGGCTGACCAGTATGAGGATTTGCGTGCTTCGCTCGAGAAACTAAAACTCAACGATGCGTCGCTGACGTTCGAGCCCGAGAGCTCACTCGCCCTCGGCTTCGGCTTCCGCTGCGGCTTCCTCGGCCTGCTCCATATGGAGATTATCCAGGAGCGTCTCTATCGTGAGTTCGATATGGATGTTATCACCACAGTGCCTAACGTGTCGTACCACATCACAACAACCACTGGCGAGGAGCTCGAGGTACACAACCCATCAGGCCTCCCAGAGATTACCAAGGTTGCAAAGATCGAGGAGCCATATATCCTCGCACAGATAATCACCAAGGCCGACTTCCTCGGCAACGTGCTTAAGCTCTGCATCGACAAGCGTGGTGTGATGAAGAATCAGACATTCATCACGCAGGATCGTGTGGAGGTCAACTTCGAGATGCCACTATCGGAGATTGTCTTCGATTTCTACGACAAGCTCAAGAGTATCTCTAAGGGTTACGCCTCGTTCGACTACCACCGTACGGGCTACCAGATAAGTAAGCTTGCAAAGCTCGACATCCTACTCAATGGCGAGGCTGTCGATGCTCTCTCATCGCTCATCTATGCCGACCACGCCTACGACT
>JAFYQY010000036.1 GCA_017559685.1 Alistipes sp. | reverse complement strand
TTCACTAAGCTCCCTAAACTCCCTAAACTCATTAAACTCCCTATCATAGAGCCTTCCCAAACCAGAGGGAATTACCTCAATCATCGAGAGGGCAATTTCTTGCCAGACGAGTGCCGAGTGCTACACTCGGCAAAAATGCCGTCGATGGGTAGTACTTGACATACGTCCCATTGACGACATTTTTTGTTATGGGCCGCAATCGACCCCTTATCACAAGAAATTATCGCTTAGTCTTGTAGGCTGCACGGTATGAACCACGTGCCATCTTCTGCAACTTGTTCTTAATAAGATTCTTGCGGATTGGTGCAAGGTGGTCGGTAAATACCAAACCCTCGATATGGTCGTACTCGTGCTGGATGACGCGTGCAGGCTTGCCCGTGAACTCCTCGTCGTGCTCCACAAAGTTCTCGTCGAGGTAACGCATACGGATTGCTACTGGGCGACGCACATTCTCGTGGATACCAGGAATCGAGAGGCAACCCTCCTCAAAGAGCGAAGTCTCCTCCGACTCCTCGTAGATCTCAGGGTTAATGAATACACGCTTGAAATCTGCAAGCGTAGGATCATCCTCACCCCAAGGTGTGCAGTCGACAATGAAGAGGCGGATGTTCTTGCCAATCTGTGGAGCAGCAAGACCTACGCCCTCAGCCTCGCCAAGGGTGATCCACATATCCTCGATGAGTTTCTTGAGCTCAGGATACTCAGGGGTGATATCTGTCGACTCATTACGCAAAATCTGCGAGCCGTAAATTACGATTGGGTATATCATAATAAGCTGTGTTTCTATGTTTTACATTCCCACCGAAGCCATATAGTCCTGCAGAATAATGGCTGCTGAGACCTTGTCCACAAGGCTCTTGTCGCGACGTGCCATCTTGCCGATACCGCTCTCACGGATGGTGCGTTGTGCCAGCACAGAGGTAAATCGCTCGTCGTAGCTTACGACCTTTTTATCGGGGTAGGCGTGACGTAGACGACCCATCAGCGGCTGTATGAAACGCATAGTCTCCGAGGGCTCTCCATTCATCTGGCGGGGGTGGCCAACCACGATTGTGGATACCTCCTCACGCTGAAAGTAGTCGGCCAAGTAACGCTCCAGCTGCTTGGTCTCGACCGTCTCGAGTGGCGAGGCGATGATGCCCAGCGGGTCTGTGACGGCCAAGCCAGTACGCTTAGTGCCGTAGTCTATGGCTATAAGGCGGGGCATAGGCTTAGGCCTCCTTGATCTGCTTGAAGAGCTTGCGGAATGATACCTCCTCGTCGACCATAGCACGCAACGCCTCAATCTTGATACGCTCCTGCTGCATAGAGTCGCGGTGACGAACGGTAACAGTGCCATCCTCCAATGTCTGGTGGTCTACAGTGACGCAGAATGGAGTACCTACTGCATCCTGACGGCGGTAACGCTTACCGATAGAGTCCTTCTCGTCGTAGGCTACGTTGTAGTCATACTTGAGCTCATCGATAATCTGGCGTGCAACCTCTGGAAGACCATCCTTCTTTACGAGTGGCATAACAGCAACCTTTGTTGGTGCCAACGCTGCAGGGATACGCAATACTACACGCTCCTCGCCATTCTCGAGCTTCTCCTCGGTATATGCTGCCGACATAATCTGCAAGAACATACGGTCTACGCCGATAGAGGTCTCAACAACGTATGGTACATAGCTCTCGCCACGCTCAGCGTCGAAGTACTGAATCTTCTTGCCTGAGAACTCCTGGTGACGGCCCAAGTCGAAGTCGGTACGAGAGTGGATACCCTCAACCTCCTTGAAGCCGAATGGGAAGTTGTACTCTACGTCGGTAGCGGCGTTAGCATAGTGAGCAAGCTTGTCGTGGTCGTGGAAGCGGTAGTTCTGGTCGCCGAAGCCGAGGGCACGGTGCCAAGCCATACGCGTATCCTTCCACTTTGCCCACCACTCCATCTCGGTGCCAGGCTGTACGAAGAACTGCATCTCCATCTGCTCGAACTCACGCATACGGAAGATAAACTGACGAGC
>JAFYQY010000035.1 GCA_017559685.1 Alistipes sp. | reverse complement strand
TTCCACGAAACCTCGCAGTCGAACTCGTCAGCCTCAGGCAATACTGCCACCGACGCAGCCGAAGTGTGAACACGACCCTGAGTCTCGGTCTGAGGCACACGCTGTACACGGTGTACGCCCGACTCATACTTCAATGTGCCGTATACGCTGTCGCCCGTAACCTTGAGGATAACCTCCTTGTAACCGCCTACAACGCCCTCCGAGAACGATGTAACCTCGTAACGCCAGCCCTTCGACTCGATATACTTGGTGTACATACGGAACAAGTCGCCAGCGAACAACGCCGCCTCGTCGCCACCTGTACCGCCACGAATCTCGAGCACTGCATTCTTGCTATCCTGTGGGTCTTTCGGGATAAGGAGCAACTTAATCTCCTCCTCCATCTTCTCGATAGCGGGCTCCAACTCGGTAATCTCCATACGAGCCATCTCACGGAACTCCTCATCCTTTTCGTTTGCGAGGATATCCTTCGCATCGGCCAAAGCCTGAACAGCCTTGCGGTAGCGATCCGAAGTATCGATGATAGGCTCTAACTCCTTGTACTCCTTTGTGAACTGAATAAACGACTTGACATCGGCAATCACTTCGGGGTCGGTGAGTTTCTGTCCCAACTCCTCATACTTGATCTTCAAGCCATCAAGACGCATCAAAATTGAACTCTCTGCCATAAACTTTATAATGTGTTAAAATTATTTCAACTCGCTCAACCAACGGAGCAACAAGTGCTGCCACTCCTTCTGGTATGAGAATTTATCGTAGTTACCCCAGCCGTGGCCACCCTCAGGGAAGACGTACATTGCCGCCTTAACGCCGTGGTAGCGCAATGCTGCGTAGTACATCGCTGAACCTGCCGCAGGTACGGTGGTGTCGTCGTCGCTCAAAAGGAGGATTGTCGGCGGTGTATTCTCGCTTGCCAACTTCTCCATCGAGAACTCGTCAGCATCGGCCTGGTTGAAGCCCTTACCGAGGAGGTTGCGGTACGAACCAACGTGCGATGTGTAGTGGTTTGCGATAACCACAGGGTAG
This sequence comes from Alistipes sp., assembly GCA_017559685.1. Next base: position 3,857 of record JAFYQY010000035.1, on the reverse strand, counting down.
AACAAAATCGAGAAGTTTGGTCTCTGCTCTACAGGCGGGATGTTCGAAGCCGAAGCTGCGAGGTGACCACCCGCCGAGAAGCCCATAACACCCACCTTCTTAGGGTCGATATTGAACTTCTTCGCCTTCTTACGCACGATGCGGATAGCCTCGACTGTATCCTCGAGTGGCACCTCCTTGTGTGCGTTTGGCAAGCGGTACTCCAACACGAATGCTGCGATACCGTTCTTTGCCAACCATTGAGCCATAAGGTAGCCCTCCTGATCCATCGAGAGCTTTGCGTAGCCACCGCCCGGGCAGATAACTACTGCCTGACCTGTAGCCTTTGCAGGGTCTGCATTGTAGACATACAACACTGCCTTAGTGGTGTTTACCAAGCGGTGAGGTTGTGCCTCGTATGCCTCGCCTGTCAAGCCGTTCGAGTGAGGCGCCTTGTTGTTATCCCAAATAACGATTGTCTCGTCCTGGAAGTAGTTTGTTGTTCGTTTCTGCTCTTGAGCTGTTGCTACTGTTGCTGCCAACACTGCCATAATCAAAAATATTCGTTTCATATTGTTCTCTATTTTTCAGGTTTGTTCAAGAACTCCATCCAACGCTTGAGCTGGTGCTGCCAATCCTTCTCGTAGCGGAAGCCCTCACGACCAACCCAGCCGTGACCACCCTCAGGGTAGACGTGCATAGCTGCATTTACACCATTGTATTTCAACGCCTTGTAGTAGCGAATCGAGCTGATTGGTGGAACGGTGCGGTCGTTGTTGCTCAACAATAAAATTGTTGGCGGGGTAGTAGGGGTTACACGGTTGTTGAGCGAGTAGTAATCACGCAAGTATGCAGGCTGCTTTTTGCCCAACAATTGGTCGAATGTACCCTGGTGTGTCATACAATCCTCACCCGAGATTACAGGATAGAACAACACTGCAAATGCAGGCTTCTCTGCATCAGGTGTGAATGTCGAGGTGTAAGCCGCCAAGTGACCACCTGCCGACGAACCTGCAATACCCACCTTCTTAGGGTCGAAGCCCAACTTCTTCGCATTCTTGCGGAGGTAAGCCAAAGCTGCCTGCGCATCCTCGAGTGGTACCTCTTTGTGACCATAGTTTGGCAAGCGATACTTCAATACCAATGCGGTTACACCGATGCTCTTGAAGTACTCTGCGAGCTTGAAGCCTTCACGCTCGATACAAACTGCACGGTAGCCACCACCTGGGCAGATTACTACGGCCTGACCTGTAGCCTTCTCCTTATCGGCGATGTAGAGGTAGAACTCGGTCTGCGAGGTGTAGTGGAAGTTGCCCTTATCATTGCGCTCCTCATCCTTGGTCTCCTCGTTCGAGTGTGGAGCCTTTTTGTTGTTCCACCACTTTACAACCTTATCGGCGTTGCAAGGGACATTTGTGATGCTTTTTTGTGCCGATACCGAAAATACGGTAGCAGCAATAATTGCCATTGTTGTTATAATGCGTTTCATATCGTTTCTCTTAATTGTTTATCTATTTCTCCTCGATCAAGTTTAAGTATCTGAGCCAGTCGAGAATCAATAAATGAATCTCCTCGGTGTGCTTCTTAACACTGTGTCCTCCAAATGGGAAGATGTGCAACGAAGCCTTTACACCGTGGCGAACGAGCGCCTCGTAGTAGTTTGCAGCATCCTCCGACGACACCAAAGCATCGTCGTGACAGAGCAACAAGAGAGTAGGCGATGTAGTCTCGCCTACCATATGGTGGGTCGAGAGGTCACGAACATCTTGCAAAGTGTAGCTCTTGCCGAGGAGCTGTGCCAAAGCCTTGTATGCTGCCGACGAGTGGCTATTCTCCAAGTTGAGCCAGCCGTAGTAAGGAATCGCAAATGCAGGCTTCTCGCCATCAGGCATTGCGTTCGATACCCAGGTTGCGAGGTGGCCACCTGCCGAGTTGCCCATAACGCCAACCTTTGCTGGGTTGATGCTGAGGTCGGTGCGTGTGCGAAGGTAGCGCACTGCACCTATAGCATCCTCGAGTGTAGCCTCGTTGTGGCCAAAGTTTGGCAAGCGATACTTCACGACAGCAGCGGTAATACCTTGCGATGCGTACCACTTAGCCTCAGAAATCTGGAGATTCTCGTTGGTGTAGCTACCACCTGGGAACATAGCAATCGCTACGCCGGTATTCTTGCCTTCAGCAGCCTTGAAAACGTACAACTCGCAAGACGATGTCTGACAGATAGATGTGTTATTTCTGCGCCACTTCTCGTCACGAGTCTCGTGGTTTGAGTGCTTAGCTGTGGTGTTATCCCACAAGCGTATAGTCTCATCTGCACCCTCGTAAGAGAGTGTCTTCTGTGCCGATGCTCCCAAAGCAAACGAGAGAGCAATAGCGAAAGCTAAGAATTTCTTCATAGTTATAGGTTATTTTACGATGTTAATGATCTTGCCTGGAACAACGATAATCTTCTTCGGAGCAGCACCCTCCAACCACTTCTGAGCCTCCTCCTTTGTGACGATATCCTTCTGAATGTCGGCTGGCGAAGTTGTGAGTGGATACTCCTGCTTGAAGCGGAGCTTACCATTAATCATTACAGGGTACTCGAATGCGCTCTCCACGAGGAACTTCTCCTCGCATACAGGGTACGAAGCGTCGCATACGCTATTCGAGTGTCCCAACATCGACCACAACTGCTCGGTGATGTGCGGAGCAAACGGAGCGAGGAGTACAGTAAGCGGCTCCAAAATCTCACGCTTGTGGCACTCGCCCAACTCGTTTACGCAGATCATAAACGCAGCTACCGAGGTGTTGAACGAGAAGTTCTCGATATCCTCACGAATCTTCTTGATGGTCTTGTGTAAGGTCTTGAGCTCCTTGTCGGTAGCCTTCTCGTCGGTTACTGCCCACTCGCCAGTGCGGGTGTGGAACAAACGCCAATACTTACGCAAGAACTTGTGAACGCCATCGATACCGTTGGTATCCCAAGGCTTCGACTGCTCCAATGGACCGAGGAACATCTCGTACATACGGAGAGTGTCGGCACCGTATTGCTCTACGATGTAGTCTGGGTTTACGACGTTGAACATCGACTTCGACATCTTCTCAACAGCCCAACCGCAGATGTACTGACCATTCTCGAGGATAAACTCAGCATTTGCAAACTCAGGACGCCAAGCACGGAAAGCATCGAGGTCGAGGATATCATTCTTCACGATATTTACATCGACGTGAATCTCCTGTGTCTCGTACTCCTTGCGAAGGTTGAGCGATACGAACTTGTTGGTACCTACGATGCGGTATACGAAGTTCGAACGACCCTGAATCATACCCTGGTTCACGAGCTTGCGGAACGGCTCGCTCTCGCACACATAACCGAGGTCGTAGAGGAACATATTCCAGAAACGAGAGTACATCAAGTGTCCTGTTGCGTGCTCGATACCTCCGATGTAGAGGTCTACGCTACGCCAGTACTCGTTAGCCTCCTTCGATACGAGAGCCTCCGAGTTGCGAGGATCCATATAGCGGAGGTAGTATGCTGACGAGCCTGCAAAACCTGGCATTGTCGAGAGTTCATACTCCCAACCCTCGACGCGTGCCAATGGTGGCTCGCCCTGCTCGGTAGGGCCGAAGTTCTCGATTGGTGGCAAGGTGAGTGGCAACTCGCTCTCATCGAGAGGGAGTGCAACATCGCCCTTGTAGCGAATTGGGAATGGCTCGCCCCAATAACGCTGGCGCGAGAATATAGCATCACGAAGACGGTAGTTTACGAGTTTTTTACCAAGACCACGCTTCTCAACCTCGGCGAACATCTCGACGATGGCAACCTTAACATCCTTACCGTTGAGGAAGTCCGAGTTGATGAGGCAACCCTCCTTTGCATCGTACGACGACTCCTC
>JAFYQY010000034.1 GCA_017559685.1 Alistipes sp. | reverse complement strand
TGCAAAGGTAAGGCAAGTTTTTCTAACTTCCAAATTTTTTAGAAACTTTTTTCAAAAAATTTTTAGAACCTCGTTTTTGCCTCTTCGACTTTTTCATCGCCGAAAGTGGTGCAAAGGTAAGGCAAGTTTTTCTAACTTCCAAATTTTTGAAGAACTTTTTTGCAATTTATTTGAAAAAACTTCGTTTTTGCCATTTTCAACCCCTTTCGAGGCCATTTTGAAGATCGCTACACTTGGTTTGTTTCTCAATTGCGGATGCAAAGGTAGTGACTTTTTCTGAATCTGCAAATTTTTCCGAGCATTTTTTCAAATTTTTTAATAATTATTTTATACCTATATTTATATATATAAGGGATATTGCCCGTTTTTGGGCTTAGATAGGCTACAAAAGGGCCATTATGCCACAAAGAGGTGGATTGCAAAGAGGGCGAGCAACACCCAATATGCTATTGCCGAGTGGTTGTTTGGTAAAATCTCGAGCACATAGCTCAGCAAGATAGTTGCTGGAACTGCAATAATGGCGAGAGCTGACAAATCGCAAGCCGAAATGAGCGCCATTGTCAGCGAGAGAAGCAAAACAAACAAGAAGAAGTGGATAGCTCGGCGGACTCTTGTAAGAATTGATGCCTGGCTTCGGCTGACCATTGCATAGATCGCACCCCAAAGAAGTATCGCAACCATAGCGACCAACATTGCGATTGCCACATAAGGCACCTCACATATCGGCGCCATTTGCGGAGTGAGCAACGATGAGAAGAGTGTCTCGCCAAAATGGAAGAACTCCTCACCACCATACCACGAGATATACGAAGCGACCAAGATTGGCAGGAGGTAACCCACCACCATAATCAAAGATTGGCGCAACGAGAGTGCAAGTGTAAATATAGCAATCGGGAGAACTGCCACCAAAACTGCGCAAGGCGGATAGAGCAACACCGTCGCTCCAAGCAAAATCGAGGCAAAAAAGACTGAGTCCTTCTCGTCGGCATTATGCAGCGAGCGCAGAAGTAGATGCAGAGCCATAGCGAAGCAGAGCGAGGCGGTAGCGGTTGCCAACAAATCAGGCGCAACAAACACGCCGCACGCCAAAACTCCATATATTGGCATTGGGAGGGTGCAGTACGATCCATTCAAACCTGCACGAGCCAACATTTTACCCTCGATGATACCGCTATATAGAAGTATCAGCATAGCAAGAGTCAGCGACAACACGCCTTCGTTGGTCACACCATTCGCCAACTCCACACCAAATGGTGCAAGCGTATAGCGAACTGCCGTAGCGAGAAGCATCACCATCAGCAGGAGTATAGCCATAATGGCCGATTTTCGTGTTATCACATTCAATTGCATAGTACAAAGATATGATTTTTTATCTGAAATTCCGATAAAAAACATAACTTTGCACAACACAAAATAGGATAAAATGTTGGAGAACTCTTTTCAGCACGAACTTTTGGAGGCAGGATGCGACGAGGCGGGACGAGGATGTCTTGCTGGTTCGGTCTTTGCGGCGGCCGTAATTCTTCCGCCCGATTTCTACCATCCGTTATTGAACGACTCGAAGCAGATGAGCGAGAAAAATCGCTATGCCCTGCGTGAAATCATCTGCAAGGAGGCGATAGCCTGGGCAGTACAGGAGGTGACAGCCGAGCGTATCGACGAGATTAATATTTTACACGCCTCGTTCGAGGGTATGTCGCTGGCTGTTCAGCAGTTACAGCCACAGCCCGAGTTCCTTGCAATAGACGGAAATCGTTTCTACACAAAGCTAAAACTGCCATTCCAATGCGTAGTCAAGGGTGACGGAAAGTATGCCAACATAGCAGCGGCATCGGTGCTTGCGAAGACCTTCCGAGACGACTATATGATGCGCCTTGCCGAGGAGTATCCGATGTATGGTTGGGCGAAAAATAAGGGCTACCCTACTCGTGAACATCGCCTTGCGGTGCGTGAATTCGGACTCTCACCATATCATCGCAAAAGTTTCAACCACGAGATCGATCAACTCGAACTTTTTTAGCAAAAAACCGTTCAAAATATGAAGAAATTAACTCTGCTTCTTATTATTTTTGCCACTCTTGTCGCTTCGGCAGAGGGGCGTTCTCGCAACAAAGAGGTCTCGGCTGAGATAAATGTCGGCACCTACAATGTTTGGGGAAATCGCCAGCGTAACACCCAGGTTTACAAGGAAAAAAATCCTGCGAAAAAAGCTCCACAGGAGCGCCTTTGGGAAAACTCGAAAGATATTGTGGCTCAGATGATTGTGGATGCCGATTGGGATATCTTCGGTGTGCAGGAGGGAGGCAACCTCGTACGAGAGGAGTTGCCTAAGTTGGTAAAGGAGAAGGGTGGCAAATATGAGTGGTGGTTTCAACGCCCCGACCCATCGATACCAGATAGCGAGGATACCAAAAATCTCGCAAACGGTATGGTGTGGCGCAAAGACCGCTTCAAGGTGACCAATAAGAAGGTGTTTTGGCTCTCGCCAACGCCCGACACTCCAAGCAAAGCGTGGGAGGAGAAGGTGCGCCATTGGCGTTTTGTGATGAGCGCTACGGTAAAGGATAAGAAGACGGGATTGGAGTTTATCTTTATGGTTACCCACTGTCCGTTGATGCAGTCGACACGCATAAAGAGCGCAAATCTTATCATCGAGCGAGAGAAGGCGTTAAATCCTGATAATAAGACGGTTATACTTGTGGGCGATATGAACTCGCAACCCGAGATGCCATACTCGCAGATTATCCGCACCCACTTCACCGACACACGTGACATCTCGACAAGCACACCTGTGGGAACGGGCACAATGAATGGTTCAGGCGTGCGCACAACACCTCTGACAAGAACTATCGACTACATCTACATTCGTGGCAAGGAGCTCAAGTACGAGGTTAATGAACACAAGGTGTATCTCAACCAATACAAGGTTGGAGACAAACTACTCTACCCTTCGGATCACTGCCCTGTAGGTGCTAAAATCGCACTCACAAAACCTCGCAAATAAGAGCGTAGTTTTACGTAAAATCTCTTTGGGTCTGAAAAACATAGTTTTTTCAGACTTTTTTTTCTATCTTTGTGAAACGTATTGCACGGTCGCTCCCTTTTTAACGAAAGGAAAGGAGGTGACCAGGTGCAGTTTGTGTACAACAAAACCTAAGAAAACCTAAATCGACTATGAAGAGACTCTTCTCTATAATTTGCGCCATCGCAGTATTTGTCGCAACCGCTTGTCAGGCCGACAAGAGCTTCGACAGCACAATCGAAAACAACTCGAACACGATCACCATTTCGCTCGAGCAGACCCGCACATCATTGGGAGCGAAGCACAACGGCGTCTACCCCGTATATTGGAGTGAGGGAGATAGGCTTGTCGTGAATGGAGCACTCTCGGAGGAGGCTCAAATCGACGAGAGCAACCGCTCGATAGCAAAGTTCAAGGTCGAAAACTCAACAACCTATCCGTTGTCGGTTGTCTATCCGTACTCGTCATCGACCACAGCCGAGAAGCCGATTGTCGAGTTTCCTGCCGAGCAGGCATACACCGAAAACGGCTTTGCATCGGGTTACGCACCTATGTGTGGCTATGCAACAAAACCGAGCGAAGCACTCTCGCTATCGCACCTCTCAACAATTTTGCGTCTCCCCGTAAAGACGACATTGGAGGGTGTGGTGCTGGAGAAAATCGTCATCACATCGACCTCGGGCTCGAAGATATCGGGCGAGTTCACTGTTGATTGCGCAAAGGCCACAATCGCACCAACAGCAACCGCTAAAAATAGCATAACATACTCTTTGCCCGCAAACCATTCGCTATCGACAAGCGAAGCAAGCATCTTCTACATAACCCTGCCGGCCACAAATGTTGGCATCTGCTCTATCGAGTTTATCGAGAATTCGGGCAAGAAGATGGTGGCAACCTGGTCGCCAGACAAACCGCTCAATAATGGCGTTGTGCGTGAATTCAAGGAGATTATCTACAAGCGCCAGGATGGTTGCACACTCGAGATGATGCCGAGTGAGGAGGATGAGTTTACAATTTTCTACAAGAAAATCTACGGAAATGTTCGCTACTCGGACGGTTCACCTATCGCCGGCGTGGCTGTGAGCGACGGTTTTCAGGTTACATCGACCGACGAGAAGGGCTACTACGAGCTGAATGGTGTAACGCCTGATACTTGGTATATCTACTGCTCGATTCCAGAGGATGTAAAGGTGCCTGTCGACGAGTTTGGCCGTCCTAACTACTTCCAAAAGTACCCAAGTAGCACACAGCGCTACGACTTTACATTCGAGAAATTGGCGGGAGGAAAGGAGAAGGAGTATGCGCTTCTCGCTTTGGCCGATACACAGGTTTCACACATCTCGCACACCGACCGCTACAAGGTACAGGCTTCGCCCGAGATGAAGAAGTTCTCGCAGGAGATTGGTATTCCGTGCTACGGCATAGCTTTAGGCGACTTGGTTTACTGTTCGGCAACAAACCCTGCCGAGCACCTCTACTATGAGATGCGTGATGCGTTCCGCTTGAGCGGAGTGCCTACATTTGCCGTTATGGGCAACCACGACAACTGCCACTTCTCGACCACAAAGCCAGTATTTGCGAGTGAGCGCAACAGCAACTACAACCTCACAATTCAGCGAGCTTTCGAGGAGTGCTTCGGCCCTATCAACTTCTCGTTCAACCGTGGCGATGCTCACATCGTAGGTATGCGAAATATGCAGTGGAACACCAACACCTACCCTAGTGGCGACAAAATCACCCTGATGTTTACCGACGAGCAGCTCGAGTGGTTGAAGCAGGATTTGGCGCTTGTTCCTAAAAATAAGACCATCATTTTCTGCGTGCATATTCCAATCTACAACAAGACCAACAAGAACTTGCAGGAGGCTCTCACGCTTTTGGATCAGTTTGCCGAGGTACACATTCTCTCGGGACACCTCCACTTCCGCAACTTCTACGACCACGCTGCAAAAGGTACAGGACACAAAGCTTTCGAACAGATATGGGCAACAATGCACGGTGTGGGCTGGGGTTACGCCGCAAACATCTGCTGCGACGGCTCGCCAAGTGGCTACGGTGTAATTGTAATGAAAGAGGGTAAGATGACGAAGTCTCTCCACAAGGGTTTCCCTTACGGTATGAACGATTTGAACTATCAGATTCGTCTGCACCGTGGTGGCGACATTACGGGAGCTGAGATTTCAGGCACTAACAGCAATGGCACAAAGGGCTACTACCAATTCCCATACGATAGCAACGTGATTTTGGCTAATGTATTTAGCTCGGATCCGTGGTATTGGACAGTCGAGGTGTGGAACTACGACGAGACGACAGGCAAGAGAACAACCAAAATCGGCAATATGACATCGCTCAATGCCTATGCCGACACGCCTGAATTCGAAAATTTGATAGGCTCGTTCACCTACGCCGACCCGAAACGACCTAAGGCGGGTGCAAATTCGGGACGAGACTTCTGGACTGCAGGTGTTCTGTGCGGCTACCTCGGCAGACCTGTATCGTCGAACTACCACGAGTGCCATACGATGTGGAAATTCACCCTGTCTGACCCGAATGCCAAGGTTATGGTTGTGGCGAAAGATCGCTGGGGCAACGAGTTTACCCAAACCGAGTTCCAGGTAGGCACCCAATTTGGCTATGCAATTTACGATGCAAATAATAACCCCAAGTAATAGATGAAAACCTTTCGATTTTTACTCCCATTTTTGGCGGTAGCGCTCGCTTTTGTAGGCTGCCAGACCGAAAACGTCACCGAAGGCGCAGGTGGAGACATCACCATTGCCAACGGCAAAACAATTTTGAAGGTAACAATGCCTGAGACTCGTACCTACCTGGGCGAGAAGCAGGGCAACACCTACCCAATGTATTGGGAGAGCGACGATGCATTGTGTGTAAATAATGAGTTTTCGAATAAGATTATCATCAACCCGAACAACCCATCTTCTGCCGAGTTCGAGTTTAACGGAGCATTGGAGTTGCCGTACTACATTTCGTACTACAATTATGGCAAGATGTGGCAGGGCAACAACCTTATAACGATTTTCTCTAGCGAACAAGAGGAGACACTCGAAAACTCGTTCCAGCCAAAGAGCGCACCGATGTATGGCGTCGTCAAGAGCGCAAACGAGGGTATCAAACTTCACCACCTTGCTGGCGTTTTGCGCTTTTCGGTTAAGGCAAGCGACAATGCAACTACACTCCAAAGCATCACTATTCGCACCGAGGCGGGCGCACCTCTTGCAGGAACTTATATCGTAAATCCTATCGCCCTTGATGTATTAGGTGAGGAGGCACTTCTTGAAGACGGTATCACATTATCGGAAGGTAATTTGACCGCCTATGATGTCATTTTAGGAACGACTTATTATAATACCGACCATATCATCTACAACTGCAACACCTCGAAACCTCTTTCGAGTAGCAAGGAGCGCACCTTCTTCGTAACTATCCCAGAGGGTTCGCACGGTTTGTGCTACATAGAACTCTTGACCACCGAAGGCAAGAAGATGTTGTGTGCGTGGAACGCACACAACGTAAAGGGCGGAGTAGTCAAGGAGTTTTCGACCATAACCTTTAAGGAGGGTGGATTAGAGAATATCCTTATGCTCAAGGAGTTGGATAGCGAAGATGCGGGCGAGCAGTTGGAGATTGATAATATCTTTGGCTATGTGAAGGATAGCAACGGCAACCCCATCGAGGGCGTGGCTGTAAGTGACGGATTTTCGGTCATCACAACCGACGCAAACGGCTACTTTGCAATGACACCTTCGAGCGATGCATACTATATATTTATATCGGTACCTGCAGAGTACGAAATTCCGATGGATAAGCAGGGCTACCCTGCCTTCTATCAGAAGTTCCCAGGCAAGCAGCAGTACGACTTTACGCTCACACCGCTTGCAGGCGGCAAGGAGCAGAAATTCTCGCTCTTTGCTATTGCCGACCCGCAAGTTTGGGATAAAGATGGTATGAAGCGCTTCCAGAACGAGGCTGTGCCAGGCATCGCTTCGCACTGCACTGAGGTTGCACCATCAATGCCTTGCTACGGCATCACGCTTGGTGATATCATCTCGACAAACTTCTCGAAGAGTGGCAATGCTTCGTCATATCGTGAGCCTTTGAACAAACTCTTCGCAAAGAGTGTAATCGGAATGCCAGTGTTCCAAGTTATGGGTAACCACGACTCGAACTACGCCTACCACGCCGGCGGTATCGACCCAGAGCCAGATCGCTACTCCTCGACTTGGCAGCTCAAGATGCAGCGTGACCACGAGGCGGTGTTCGGCCCTGCAAACTACTCGTTCAACCGTGGCGATGTACATATTATAGGTATGCGAAATATCGAGTACTACCTCAGCAGTAGCAACGAGTACACCTCTCGCATCGGCTTCTCGCCGGAGCAGATCGAGTGGTTGCGCCAAGATTTGGAGGTTGTACCGAAGGATAAACTCGTTATCTTGTGTGTGCATATCCCATATATCGAGAAAGAGAACGATAGCACAGATAGCGTTTTAGCACTCTTGTCGCAGTTCGACAATGCCCACATCTTGTCGGGTCACAGCCACATCAACCGCAACGTGGAGCACGAGGCTAACGGAAAAATGATTTACGAGCACAACGTAAGTGCAATTTGCGGTTCGTGGTGGGATTCGAACATCACAATGGACGGTACACCAAACGGTTATCAGGTATTTACCTGCGAGGGTAACAACTTCTCGGATTGGTACTATATGGGCTACACCAAGGGTATGAACACCCGTTCGCACCAGATGCGTCTCTACCGTGGCGACGATATCACGGGAGCCGCAAAGGAAGGCAGCGACACATACGGAGTGAAGGGATACTACAAGTTTAACTACACTTCGGACGTACTCTTGGCAAATGTCTACAACGCCGACTCGGAGTGGAAGGTCGAGGTATATGAGGACGGTGTCTACTCGGGTGATATGACCCTTATTCCGAACAAATCACGCCCATACCACACCAACGACCCTAACACAACAAACTCTAACCTTGGTGGCAATGGCACGTATAGCTCACCATACTACTCGAAGGTAGCGGATATTAGTAGCGATATGCACTTTACGGGTCTCTACCTTGGTATCTTGGGCAAGAAAGATAACGCTTACAACACCTACGGCAAATGCTACCATATGTATAAATATACGCTGAAAAATCCATCGGCGAAGATTATGGTCAAGGCAACTGACCGCTTCGGCAATATCTACACCGAGACGAATATTACCAAAGGTACCGACTACTCGATAACGGGCTGGTAGGAGAGTAAACAAATATCGTGGCAATCGCCACGATATTTGTTTTAATTAAAAATTAAAAATTGGTTTTT
>JAFYQY010000033.1 GCA_017559685.1 Alistipes sp. | reverse complement strand
ATGTCGATGCTGTGATGTTGCGCAGAGTTCGCTTTGCGAAGGCTAATGTTCAAAACTCTCGCAACGAGGTTGACGAGGCGTTCAAGATATACGAGGCGTTATCGGCCGATATGACAACTGTCGAGGGTGCCGAGTCGGCATATCGTATTATCGAGAAGTTGTTCAAGGAGGGCAAGCTCGACGAGTGCGAGCAGAAGGTCTACGCTTTGGCTGATAGCAAGACTCAGCACACCTATTGGTTGGGTAAGGCCTTTATTACGTTGGGCGATGTCTACGTACAGCGCAACGATACATTCCAGGCGAGTGCAACATATCGTAGCGTGGTGGATGGTTACACCCCTGCCGACGACGGTATTGTGGCAGAGGCTCAGTCTAAACTCAATAAATTGAATTAGTGGCTATGAAACGATATATTACAACTCTTATTGCACTCTGCGTGGTGTCGTTTGTGGCATCGGCGCAGGTTACGAAGCAGGTGGAGGTGACGAAAAACTTCGCACCCGAAATTGGCGAATCTCGAAAGATGGATATCGCACCGAATATGGTCGATACCATAACCCTTCGCCCCGAGATTGACTATACGGTTACTCCTCGTTCGTTTGCTTCGGCTCTTGGTACGCATCGTTTCAACCCTGCTACTGTCACATATTGGGAGTATCAGCGCAAATACCCGTTCTATTTGAAGTTGGGTGCAGGCTATCCTCTCAATACCGTGGGTGACTTCTATGCTACGACACATCGTGCGGATGTAGGCTACCTGACAGGCTATATCAACCACTATGGCCAGTATTCGAAGTTGAAGTACTATAATGGTTTTGACGGCAACTACTACAAGGATAACCGCTCGATGCAGATGAACAACAAGTTTGGCGTTATGGGCGGAAAGTACTTTGGCCGATACACCCTCTCGGGCGATTTGTACTATCGTATGGATACCTATCATCGCTATCCATTCCACAACCAAACTACCGATGATGGTGCTCCGATTATGGAGTACAAGCGTCGCAAGATCGACTCTGACGATGTGAATTTGGCGTTGTCGTTTGGCGATGCCTTTGCCGACTACAGCTTCTTAAATTTTAAGGTCTATGCGGAGGCTAACCTCTACAATGATAAGTCGGAGAACTTTATCGCAGGTGACCACTACCAGCAGATAAATGTCAATGCGGGAGCAACCATAGCACGAGAGATAACCAAGCGTAGCGCATTGACGTTGGATGTCAACTACGATGGCTATTATGGTTTGAAGTCGTTGAAGAGCTACGACAATTCGATCGTTGGTTTCGACTTGCGTTACCGCTATCGCTCGGGCAAACTTATCGATTTGACTGCGGGTGCAAAGGTTTTGTATGACAACAATCCTGCCGATAAGGTGAAGCAGAATAGATGGCACGCCTTCCCATATCTTGCCTTGTCGTTGAATATCAATGATAAGGGTGTGTTTGTGCCGTATGTCGAGGTTAATGGCGAGTTGCAGAACAATAGCTACTCCTCGTTGGTGCGTCGCAACCCTTATATGGCAGTTTTGGGCGGAGCAGATGGCTCGTTGTCGGCAGATAGCGTAGTGCCAAACACAGAGCTCTACAATGTGCGATTCGGAGTGTCGGGACACTCGGCAAGCAGTAAGTTTGCATATCGCTTCTACGCCAATATGTCGTTTATGAAGAATGCGGTCTATTGGTATAATATCAACCAGATATTCTTCGGTGTGGAGAGCGCTTCTCGCAATATCTGGTCGTTGTGCGGTGCTGTAGACTATAAGCCTATCTCACAGCTGTTGCTCACAGCGCAGGTGAAGGGCTCGTTGTATAATGGCGATGCAAGCGTAGAGGATGCTATGCCGAATGTCGAGGCGTTGTTGCGTGCACGCTACACTCACAAGAAGTTTACCGTAGGTTTGTCGGCCGAGCTTTATGGCCCAACCAAGTGGACCTGCATTCAGGATTACTCACTCTTCTGGCCGGAGACAACAATGCCGGTAAATAGCGATGTATTTAGAGCTCCAACTTCGCTCAATTTGAGTCTCTATGGCGACTATCGTGCAAGCAAGACTTGCACCGTATATGCCGAGGTTAATAATATCGTTGGTGATGTATTGCCAACCTACCATTGGGCATTCTATCGTGAGATGGGCGCATCGTTTACCGTAGGTGTGAAGTTACAATTCTAAAATAACACAGATATGAACGCAAAGAGTTTCTATACCGTGCCGTTTATCTGGAGCAAGACTCTGTGGGTGATGACCTTCGCTATGTTCGGTTTGTGGGGTGGTCTCTCGGGCTGGCTGTTGTGGCAGATATGCACCACAAACGACTCGTCGCCACTCGTTGTAGAACTCATTATTTTTAATGTGATAATGTTGCCGATAATGCTCGTGTGCGAGGGCTTGGCTCCGCAGCGCTTGGAGATAGGTGCTAAAACGCTCGTTATCCTTCGTCGATATAATAGTATTACCATCCACGCCGACGAGGTGCTGAGCGTAGACCGACTCCCTAAAAATGCTCTGCGAGGAGCGGTGCGCACCTGTGGCGTCGGAGGCTTTTTCGGCTACTACGGACACTATTATCAAGGCTCGATTGGCGCATTTCAGCTCTATGCAACAAGCTTCGATAATCTTTTTTTGATACGCCTGGCTAACGGCAAGAAGATTGTTATCTCTTGTTCGGAGCCGGACAAGATGGAGCAATTCGCTGTGTAGTAGGGTAGTATGCTTTGATACTATATAGGTTTATGTCTAAAAATGGGCATAAACCTTTTTCTTTTAGAAATTATTAAAAAAGTTGTGTAATTCAAAAAATTATTCGTACCTTTGCGCACTCGCAAAGTGCGAGGTTGGATTACAAACTTTTTTTAACAAGTATTAGATGGATTCATTAAGTTACAAAACTATCTCGTTGAACGCAGCGACTGTCAACAAGGAGTGGGTTGTCATCGACGCTACTAACGAGGTATTGGGCCGCTTGGCTTCGCAGATCGCAAAGATTCTCTGCGGAAAGAACAAGCCGGGCTACACCCCTCACGTAGATTGCGGTGACAATGTTATCGTTATCAACGCCGAGAAGGTGAAGCTCACAGGTAAGAAGTTGACCGACAAGGTCTATGTCCGCCACACTGGTTACCCAGGTGGTCAGCGTTTCGCTACTCCTGCCTTATATTTGGCAAAGAAACCTGCATTCGTAATCGAGGAGGCTGTTCGTGGTATGTTGCCAAAGAACCGTCTCGGAGAGGCTATTATCAAAAACTTGAAGGTTTATGCTGGTGCTGAGCATCCTCACGCAGCACAGAACCCAAAGCAAATTAAGTTAAACGAGATTAAGTAAGAATTATGGAAGTTGTAAACACAGTTGGTCGCCGTAAGGCAGCTGTAGCTCGCGTATTCGTGAAGCCAGGAACTGGAAATATTACAATCAACCACAAGGCTCTCGATGTCTATTTCCCATTGAACATCTTGCAGTACGAGGTTAAGCAGCCATTGCTCGTAACTGAGACTGCTGAGGCTTACGATGTTGTTGTAAACCTCGTAGGTGGTGGTATCAAGGGTCAGGCTGAGGCCGCTCGTATGGGTATTGCTCGCGCATTGTGCGAGATCAACGCTGAGTATCGTCCGGTTTTGAAGAAGAACGGATTCCTTACTCGTGATGCCCGCGAGGTTGAGCGTAAGAAGCCAGGACAGCCTGGTGCACGTCGTAAGTTCCAGTTCAGCAAGCGTTAATATATATTTCGTAAGCGGACTAACAATTCGGCAAAGCACGACAAGGGTTCTCAAAGCAAGCAAGACCACTTATACTTATATATATTATATAGAGCTGATGGCCAAAGGCTGATTAGCTGATGGCCGAAAAAAGGTGCTACCTGCTGCTTGCCCTGTCGCGGAAAACTCTTCGGACCGACTAGGTCGCTACCGTAAGAGTTGAAGAAAAGAGAATTAAAATTACAAAAAAAAGAAACTAAAATGTCTAGAACAGATTTTAATACATTGTTGGAGGCTGGCGTTCATTTCGGTCACTTGAAGCGCAAGTGGAATCCTAAAATGGCTCCATATATCTTCATGGAGAAGAACGGCATCCATATCATCGATCTTCACAAGACTGTTGTAAAGCTCGATGAGGCAGCTGAGGCACTCAAGAACATCGCAAAGAGCGGTCGTCGTGTGCTTTTCGTTGCAACCAAGAAACAAGCTAAGGAGATTGTTGCCGATAAGGTAGCAGCCGTAGGTATGCCTTACGTAACAGAGCGTTGGGCTGGCGGTATGCTCACAAACTTCCCAACTATACGCCGTGCTGTCAAGAAGATGGCTACCATCGACAAGCAGATGGCAGACGGTCTTTACAACAACTTCTCGAAGCGTGAGAAGTTGCAGATTTCTCGCCAGCGTGCGAAATTGGAGAAGAACCTCGGTTCTATCGCTGACCTTACTCGCCTTCCAGCTGCATTGTTCGTAATCGACGTGCAGAAGGAGCAGAACGCAGTAAAGGAGGCAAAGCGTTTGAACATCCCAGTATTTGCAATGGTTGATACTTGTTGTGATCCAACCGACATTGATTTCGTAATCCCTGCAAATGACGATGCTGCAAAGTCAATCGCTTTGATTCTCGACACTGTATGTGGTGCTATCGCTGAGGGCGCAGAGGAGCGTAAGCTCGAGAAGGAGAAGGAGGCTGTTGAGGCTGAGGCTAACACAGAGGCTCCTGCAAAGAAGCCTGCTAAGACTCGCATCAAGAAGAGCGTAAAGGCTTCTGTTGATGCTCAGGAGGCAGTAGTAGCAGAGGTTGTTGCTGCTGTTGAGGAGTAATTTATTAACAAATGAAAACCACAGAAAACTATGGCAATAGAGATTAAGGCAGCTGATGTAATGAAGTTGCGTAAGATGACCGGTGCCGGTATGATGGACTGCAAGAAGGCACTCGTTGACGCTGAGGGCGATTTCGAGCGTGCTAAGGAGATCATCAAGGAGAAGGGTAAGCTCGTAGCAGCTAAGCGTGCTGACCGCGAGACTTCTGAGGGTGCTGTTATTGCAAAGGTTCAGGGCGAGAAGGCTATCGTTGTAGGTCTCGGTTGTGAGACTGACTTCGTAGCAAAGAACGCTGATTTCCAGGCTCTTGCTGAGGCTATCGCTGAGGCAGCTATCGTAAACTTCCCAGCTGATAAGGAGGCTCTTATGGCTTGCACTCTCGCAGACGGTCGTACTGTAGAGGCTGCAGTTACTGAGTTGACTGGTCAGACAGGTGAGAAGCACGTTGTTGCTGGTTACGATGCTATCGAGGCTCCATTCATCACAGCTTATATGCACGTAATCACTGGTAAGCTCGCTGCAATCGTTGGTTTCAACAAGGAGAT
>JAFYQY010000002.1 GCA_017559685.1 Alistipes sp. | reverse complement strand
CGCATTTTGAACTTAGGATTCTTCTTGCAGATCACATAGAGCTTACCCTTGCGACGTACAATCTTGCAATCCTCGCTTCTCTTCTTAATTGATGCTCTTACTTTCATAACCAAAGCATTCTTAATTATTTGTACCTAAAAGATATTCGACCCTTACTCAAGTCATAAGGTGTCATTTCTACTTTTACTTTATCTCCGGGAAGGATCTTAATGTAATGCTGACGCATCTTTCCAGAGATGTGGGCCGTGATAACGTGTCCGTTATCGAGCTCTACACGAAACATTGCATTCGACAATGCCTCGATTACTGAGCCGTCCCTTTCAATAGCAGCCTGTTTTGCCATAAGAATTAACTGTTAATAGCCTCTTCAATGATACTGAAATCCGTCAAAATATCGGGACCGTCCTTACCCACAGCCACTGCGAACTCGAAGTGAGCTGCCGGCTTGCGATCCTTGGTGCGTACGGTCCAACCGTCACGCTCAAAGACCACTCTGCGGTCACCCATCGTGATCATCGGCTCGATGCAGATTACCATACCCTCTTTTAGTAATGGACCTCTGCCTCTTGCTCCATAGTTAGGAACGCCTGGCTCCTCGTGCATTTTGCGACCCAAGCCGTGGCCCTCCAACTCACGCACTACGCCGTAGCCAAAACTCTCGGCATAATCTTGCACAGCTGCAGATATGTCGCCCACGCGATTACCTGCCTTTGCCTGTGCAGCACCCTTGCGAAGAGCCTCTTTGGTGACGTCGAGCAACTGTCTAACCTCGTCGCTGACAGTGCCTACGGCAAATGTGTATGCCGAATCACCTACAAACCCCTTCATAAGTGTACCTAAATCGACCGATACCACGTCGCCATCCTTGATGGCATAGTCTGACGGAATACCGTGAACCACCTGCTCATTGACCGATATACAAGCCGAAGCGGGATAGCCCTGGTAACCAAGAAAAGCTGGGATAGCTCCGTTATCGCGGATAAACTTCTCGGCGATGTCGTTAAGCTCGCGTGTAGTAATGCCCACCTTGATGTGGCGGCCAACCTCGGCAAGAGCACGGCTCACGAGCAAGTTATTCTCGCGGAGCAGCTCAATCTCTTCTGGTGTCTTCAGATAAATCATCTTTTTAAACTATAAGTTAGAGGTTGTCACATTGGTTGTCCCTCGGCGACAACCCCTATCTTGTGGTAAACGTTTTTTAGTAGCGACCCTGAATACGTCCTGTCTTCATAAGACCGTCATAGTGACGCATCAACAAGTAGCTCTCGATCTGCTTAAGAGTGTCAAGAACAACACCCACCATAATCAGCAACGATGTACCTCCGAAGAAGTAAGCGAATGACTGAGTAACGCCAAGCGTCATAGCAACAGCTGGAAGAACTGTGATAAGTGCCAAGAAGATTGAGCCTGGGAGTGTGATTCGAGTCATGATGTTGTCGATATAGGTAACTGTGCTCTTACCAGGCTTAACACCTGGGATGAAGCCACCGTTACGCTTCATATCGTCGGCCATCATTTGAGGATTGACGATAATTGCGGTGTAGAAATAGGTAAACGCAATTACCAACACAGCAAGCGTAAAGTTGTACCAGAAGCTCTGAATATCAGAGAAGGCACCACCCTGCCAGATAAGGCCAGGGATGAACATAAGTGCCTGTGCAAAGATAATAGGCATTACATTGGCAGCGTTCAGCTTCAAAGGAATGTACTGACGCACACCACCATACTGCTTATTACCCACGATACGCTTTGCATACTGAACCGGAATCTTGCGAACTGCCTGCACGATAGCGATAGCCAACATAAATACCAACGCGAGCAATACGAGCTCAACGATGAGCATAATGATGCTACCAGTGTTACCCTCCAACTTGAACATAAACTCCTGAAGGAAGGCCTGTGGGAGGCGAGCCACAATACCGATCATAATGATCAATGAGATACCGTTACCAATACCGCGGTCGGTAATCTTCTCACCGAGCCACATAATGAACATTGTGCCGGCGATGAGAATGAGTGTAGATGTGTATACAAAGGTTGACTCACCCATTGCAATAACATCACCACGCATAACCATAGTCTTGAGGTAGGCTGGAGCCTGGAGCAACAAGACACCGATGGTAAGGAAACGTGTCCACTGATTCATCTTGCGACGTCCGCTCTCGCCCTCACGCTGCATCTTACGGAAGTAAGGCACCATAATGCCCAACAACTGGATAATGATAGACGCAGTGATGTAAGGCATAACACCAAGGGCGAAGATTGAAGCCTGCTCGAATGCACCACCCGAGAAGACATTCAAAAGACCCATAAGACCGTTGTCACCGCTCATAGCCTGAGCCATCTGAGCTGACAATGCCTCGTGGTTGATGCCTGGCAGAGTCACAAAACTACCCAAGCGATATATCACGAGAAGACCGAGCGTAAAGAGGATACGCGAGCGGAGCTCCTCGATCTT
>JAFYQY010000032.1 GCA_017559685.1 Alistipes sp. | reverse complement strand
CGCATTCTCGAACTCTACGGCTGATATCATAAACGAGCGACTCTACGACTTCGTGAAGCAAATTCGTGCTAAACACAAGGATACGCCGCTGATCTTCTTGCAGACAGAGGTGCGACGTTCGGCACTCTTTGATCTTGGTGCTAAAAAGCGTAATGATGACCAAATGGCTGCTGCCGAGAAGATGATGAAGGTTGTATGCAAGGATTTTAAGAATGTCTATTTCATCAATCCTGCATTTGATCTCGGCACCGACAATGAGGGTACTGTAGATGGTTCACATTTGACCGATCTCGGCATTGACCGTGCTTTGAAGGTTATAGAGCCTAAATTGCGTAAGATTCTATCACGTCACGGTATTAAGTAGTTGTGAAGAGTACAATCGAGATATTTACGGAACTCGGTGCACGCCTTGCGGAGTTTGGCTCCGACGATGCGTCTCGTTCGGCTATGGCACGAGCTGTCGCCACGAACAAGTGGTTCTCGGCGAGCGATATTCGCTATGCTGTGGAGGCTCTGCGTAGCGAAATGCTCGATGGCGAGAAGATTGCGAATTGGCTCTCACACTACCCTTCTGCGGGTCTTGGTGAGCCTAAGCGTGTGGCGATAATTATGGCGGGAAATATCCCGCTTGTGGGCTTTGTCGACCTGATGTGCGTCATCGCAAATGGCGATATTCCCTATGTGAAACCATCGAGTAAGGACACCGTTTTGGAGACTTATATCGAGCAACTGTTGCAAGAGGTTGAGCCTTCGTTGCGTATCGAGCACTATAGCGAAGATATTGATTATGATGCAGTTATAGCGACGGGTGGAGATAACGCAAACCTTTACTTCCGTAGTGCGTTTGGGGATGTTCCAAGCCTTTTGCGAGGTAGTCGTCACTCGGTGGCGGTGCTATCGGGCAAGGAGACGAAGAGCGAATTGGAACAGCTTGCTGACGATATATTTATCCACTCGGGTTTGGGTTGTCGCAATGTCTCGTTGGTGTTTGTGCCGAAGGGCTTTAAGTTGAAATTGGCGGTGCGTAAAATGTGCCGAGCGTATCACAATAACTACCTGCAGAGCAGGGCTTTACTGACGATGCAGGGCAAGCAGTTCGAGGATGTGAGCGAGGCGGTACTATTGCGCTCGAAAGAGGCTGAATTTCCTCGTTTCTTGAGTCAGATAAACGTCGTTGAGTACTCGTCGTTGGAGTCGGTGAAAGAGTGGCTTATGGCTCACGATGAGGCTCTGCAATGCGTTGTGAGCACGATTGAGGGGTTGCACTCTCGTCAGGTGTCGTTTGGTAAGGCGCAGAAGCCTACCCTATTTGATTACGCCGATGAGCGAGATACGATGCAGTTTTTGTTGTCGGTTGGGTAATTTGTCGTGAAATTTTCATATATTTGCATATCAAAACCTAAAAAAACAAAAGAGTTATGAAGAAGATTTTAGTAATGATGATTGCCGTATTGGCATTTATTTCGGCTTCAGCACAGCCTCCATTTGGCCCTCCTCCAGGTGGTCCTGGTGGCCCTCAAGGCGGTGGCGATCGCAATGCTCGCACAATTGAGATGTTGCAGAAGGCGTTGGATATGTCGCCCGAGCAGGCGAAGAAGTTTGCACCTGTCTATTCGGGTTATATGCGTGAGTTGCGCCAGGTACGCAAGGATACTAAGACCTATGTAGATTCGTTCAAGGGTGAGGAGATGACCATCAAAGTTGCGAAGAAGATTATGATGGCTCAGCTCAATGGCGACAAGCAGATTATCCAGGTTAAGAAGGAGTATATTAAGGTGTTCGTGAACTACCTCACTCCTGAGCAGTTGTCGAAGGTGTTTACTCTCGGCCAGGGTCCACGTCGTCCACGTGGCGGTAAGGGTGGCCCGGGAGCTCCGGGACAGTTCCCTCCTCAGGGTGCTCCACAGCACTAAAAAATAGCACTCTTCGGAGTGCTATTTTGTTGGATACAATAAAAAAAGCGAGGCGTTTGCCTCGCTGTATACGTTTTGCTTAACTCTAGTTGAAAGCATTCTTTTTATTCGCTCTCTTCTCCCAAGCGTCGGCGTCCTGGTTGAAACTGTTGAAAACGTCGTCTGCGCTCTTGTCGAAGCTGCTTGAGTTAGCATTAGCCTTCTTGTCGAACTCGCTTGCCTTCTCATTGAGTTTGTCGCTCTTCTCTGCTGCGTCATTGCTGAGTTTCTCGCTCTTATTGGCGAGATCCTGATCCAATTTGTCTGTCTTTTCGGCAGATGCGCTGTTGAGATCCTCCATCTTCTTTGCCGACTCGTTTTCGAGCTTTTCGGCCTTCGCTGTGGTCTTATGGTCAAACTCTTGTGCTTTCAGAGCAGATTTCTGGTCGAACTCCTTTGCCTTCTGCGAGGACTTCTTGTTGAACTCGTCGACCTTATCTGTAGCCTCCTTGCTGAAGTCGCCAGATTGCTTTGCGTTGCAGTTTGTCGCACCGCTTGATGAATCTGTAGCGCCCTTCTCTGGACTCTTTTCAGGCTCCACGAGCTCCTGCTCAACGCTATTAGAGGCTTCTACGCCCTCTTTTGCGACCTGGTTGGTCTCGACACCAGCCTCTGTATTGATTGACGATTTGTTCTCGCTTGAACCGCAGGATACCATAAATGTAGCGCAAGCGACCGCAGCTACCATCCATATTCTTTTCATAGTTGTAATGTTTAAAAGGTTTAAAACTACTACGAAGGTATGGAATAAAATTGAGAAAAGCAAGATTTTTTGAGAGTAGTGAATTTAGGGAGATTAAAGAGTTTAGAGAGTTTAGAGAGTTTACCCCCCCCTAACGCCCCTAACGACTCTAACGGCTCTAACGACTCTAACGACTCTAATCACCAATCTGTCAACGAACACAAAAAAAGACCACTCAATCGAGTGGTCTTAGTTTTGTGGGAGTTGACGGATTCGAACCGCCGACCCTCTGCTTGTAAGGCAGAT
>JAFYQY010000031.1 GCA_017559685.1 Alistipes sp. | reverse complement strand
TTGCTCGGTGTAACCTACGCTCTGCTCGACCTGGCCGAAAACTACGCTCCGAAACTCGACCACACCGTAGTGATGGAGACGGGCGGTATGAAGGGTAAGCGCAAGGAGTTGCCAAAGAGCGAACTGCACAAGGTGCTCTGCTCGGCATTCGGCGTGGAGAAGATTCACTCGGAGTACGGTATGGCAGAGTTATTGTCGCAGGCATACTCCTTTGGTGATGGTCTGTTCCGCACGCCGAAGTGGATGAAGGTGCTTGTGAGGGATGTGAACGACCCGTTTGCCCGCCTGGCGTCGGGACGTCGTGGAGGCTTGGATATCATAGATTTGGCAAACCATTCGTCGTGCGCCTTCATTGCGACGCAGGATATGGGCGTGCGCTACGATGACGGCTCGTTCCGCATCGAAGGTCGCATTGCGCAGAGCGATATCAGAGGTTGTAACTTATTGGTGCAGTAGGGTATGAAGTACGCAAAAGAGGATTTGGCTCGTCTCCACGAGGAATTGTATCGCACGCTGGCCGAGGTCGTTCGTGTCTGCGAGGTGTGTGATATTCCCTACTTTATTCAGGGTGGCTCGGCTATCGGTGCGCTCTACAATAAGGGCATTGTGCCGTGGGACGACGATATCGACGTGGGTATGACTCGTGAGAACTACGAGCGCTTCTTGCGTGAGGCTCCTGCCCACCTCTCGAAGGCGTATTTCCTTGAGTGGTTTGGCACCGAGGAGAATACACCCTTCTACTTTGCGAAGGTGAAGCGCAACAACACCCTCTTTGTCGAGGAGGTTTGGCGCAATATGGATATCCACCACGGAATATTTGTCGATATCTTCCCATACGACCGCATCCCCGACAATGCTTGGCTCGAGAAACTGCATCGCTTCTCGGCGAAGTTCTGGATAAACTGCTTTATGGGCAAGGAGATATGGCTGTGGCGCCATTGTGGCAAGTGCGAAATCGACTATCCACTGCCAAAGTCGTGGATAGGATGTGCGGCAATTCGTGTGGTTGTGGCGGTGATGTCACGCAAGGCGATATATAAAAAGATGAATAGGGTGTTGTCTCGGTACAATCGTTGCAATACCAAGCGAGTGAATATTGTGCGAATGCCGAAGGATCAAATCGCAAGGGCGGACATCGAAAATGCGGTCGATATGGAGTTCGGCGGTATGATGGTCAAGGCGCCTCGCAATATCGAGGTCTACCTGCGCCACCACTATCCTCGTCTTCGTCCTGTACTGCCCGAGGAGGAGCAGATAAACCACGCACCATATAGACTTTCTTTCGATACAACGCAAGAGAAATGAAACTACTCTCGATAATAGTACCAGCCTACAATATGGAGGCCTACCTCGCACAGTGTGTCGAGTCGGTGTTGCGTACCCCGTCGTTAGCACCCGTCGAGATAGTGGTTGTGAATGATGGTAGCAAGGACAAAACTCTCCGCCTTGCGCAGCAGTATGCCGATAGATATGCCGATACGGTGCGAGTGATTGATAAGCCGAATGGCAACTACGGCTCGACCATAAATGCGGCATTGAAGGTTGTTCGTGGTGAGTATGTCAAGATTCTCGATGCGGATGATTGCTTCGACGGCTCGCTTGTGGCGGAGTTTATCGCCTTCTTACAGAAGATGCGAGGCGTCGATATGGTGGTTACGCCATTTGTCGAGGTGGGAGCACGCCGAGAGCATAGGGTAGAGTATAATATCTACTCCCGAAAGGTCTACGAATATGGCAGGGCGTACGATGCCGAGCAGATTTTCAAGGATGGCGCTATTCGCTTCTTTATGATGCACGGAGTGTGCTATCGCACCGAGATGTTGCGCAAGATGCAGTATCGCCAGAGCGAGGGTATCTCCTATACCGACCAGGAGTGGGTTTTCTATCCCCTCTTTGCGGTTAATACGATAGCCTTTGCCGATATTCCGCTCTATCGCTACAATACGGCTCGTGAGGGGCAGACTATGGATGCGAAGGTGCAGATGCGCAGCCTTGCGCAGTTGGTTGCCGTAACCGAGGGTATGGCGCAATATTTCGTGGCACGCTCGAAGATGGTGCGCTCGGCTACAAGGTTGGCCTTTCTGCGAAATATCGTTGCCGACCGCATTCGTATTGTATGTCGCAAGTATCTGCTCGTTATGGGCGATAAGGAGTTTGCCGAGTCGGACTTCGAGTGGGTATATGTGCGCCTGATGCAACTCGCTGCGCAATGTCATATCGAGAGCTTTGCCGTTCCCGTAAATAATAGGCTCAAAGTTGATTTGTTGCACCATTGGCAGAGGCGCAATCGTCGCCACTGCACCGCCGTGCGAAAGACGCTCTACTCAATTGACAGAGCAATGACAAGGGTGCACGCCTTTCTTTTCAGATAAAAAAGACCGCTCAAAGGCGGTCTTTTCTTGTTGAGTATTGTTGTTACTTCTTGGTAATCTTCATCACGAATCCACCCGCTGGTGCCATATCGGCAACAACCTTGCGTGATGCAGGTAGTGTGATAATCTCTCGAACGTAGTCCTCGCCAAGCATATCGGCATTCGCTCCGTCACGGAACAGCTCAGCCACGTAGTCGCCCTCGCCAAGAATTTTTGAAAGGTCGAGCTCGACCTTGCGGGCTGTCCAATCGTTCACTACGCCCACATACCAGGTGTTGCCATTGCGACGAGCCATAGCCACATAGTCACCAAATACGCCGTCGAGAGCGACGGTCTCGTTCCAAACGGTTGGGAACTCGGCGATGAACTTGGTGCACTCCGCCTCACGCTCGTACAACGATGGCGAGTCGCACAACATCGCAAACGGCGAGAAGTAAATCGCATACATCGCCAACTGACGACATCGAGTACCCATACTCATCGGCGCACGCTTGCAAGGGTAGTAGTTGCGCTTGCTCGCATTACGCATAGCACCCTGCGTGTAGTCCATAGGGCCCGCCACCATACGGAGGTACGGAATCTCTACGTCGTACTCTACCTGGTCGTACTTCTTGCGGCTCTCCCACTTCGTGTTCTCCAAGCCCAAAACAGCCTCGAAGTTCACAACGTTCGGATAGGTGCGATTCATACCCGTAGGCTTCGGACAGCCGTGGAAATCGAGCATAAGTTTGTGCTTTGCAGCCAACTCGGCGAGCTTGTATTGGAAATCGACCATCTGCGCATCGTCACGGTCGAGGAAGTCGACCTTGAAACCCTTGACTCCCATCTCGGCAAAGTGGCGACAAACCTCCTCCTCTCTGCCTACTACGGCGTTGTAGCCCGCCCAGAGAATGATGCCTACGCCCTGCTTGTTGGCATTCTCGATAATTGCTTTCAAATCGATTTCAGGAATAACCTTTGTCAAGTCATTGGCATACTTTACAGCCCAACCCTCGTCGAGAATAACGTACTCGATGCCGTGCTTTGCAGCGAAATCGACGTAGTAGTTGTAGGTCTCGGTATTGACACCCGCCTTGAATGGTACGCCTGTCAAACCCCAATGGTTCCACCACTCCCAAGCAACCTTGCCTGGCTTTATCCACGATGTATCCTCCACACGTGATGGCGATGCAAGACGATAGACCATATCGTTATCCAAAAGGGTGTTTACGTTGTCTGTAACGAGTACGATTCGCCACGGAGTCTTGGTTGCAGCCTTGCACTCGGCAATATATGGCTTGCGACTCTCGACGATGCCCTGCAACTTGTTGTGTCCGCCCTCAACGACCTTCTCGGGTATAGTAGCAAACTCGCCATAGAGAGCAGTTGCGCCCTTGTTGTTAGATACGAACATACCAGGGTAGTGCTCGACGTCAGCCTCGAGGATGTTGACGATATATTTGTCGGCCTCGACAATTACGGGTACGAAAGCGACTTTGCCTGTCTCGAACTTCGAGAGCTCGGTGTGACGATACCACGACTCGAACGAGGTGAAGTATTTGTCCTTCTTTGCGCCAGTCCAATTTGTATATGGGAAGTAGCCCTTGTAGTCCTTCGCAAAGGCGAACTCCGCAATCTCGTTCTCGAGTTTGAAGTCTCGCTTGAAATTTGTGATGAAGCGATACGCCACGCCCTCGTCGTAGGCACGGAACTCTACGGCGAAGCGAGCCGAGAAGTCGATGCGCAAGGCGTTGTAGTGATCCTTGATGGCGTCACGGAAGTAGAGTTGCGTAGGGATTTCGGTCTCTACGCTTGTGCGCTTAACCTTTTTCACGGTAACCTTTTCGCCGAGAGTGGCACCCTCGTAAATCTTCAAGCCGATTTTTGACGGAGCGAGAATCTGCTCGCCATCGCACTTTACGCTGTAGGATAGTTGTGGCTCGGCGGTTACGCAAACCTCCAACTTGCCATTTGGCGAGAGAAGTTTATAACTTGGTACGGCAAATGCCTCCCCGCACAAGAGGAGTGCAGTAAGGATGAAAATGATACGTTTCATATAGTTGGTTTTAGGTTATTGCTTCGGTGTAAAGCCCTGCGCCTTTAGACCGATGTTGCTACCGTCTGGCGTTACGAGATAGGCGCCCGTCTCCTCCTTGGTGATGTGGCCGATGATGTCGATGCAACCGAGCGCCATAATCTTCTCACGAAGCTCGAGTGGCACGGTAAAGAGCAACTCGTAATCCTCGCCACCGTTCAATGCCGCAATCACGGGGTCCATATTCATCTCCTCGGCCAAAGCGGTAGTCTGCTTTGCCAAAGGCATACGCTCGAGATAGATGCGTGCACCACACTTCGAAGCCTTGCAAATCTGCAACACCTCCGATGCAAGACCGTCGGTGATGTCGATCATCGAGGTTGGCACGATGCCCTCCTTGCGCAACGACTCGACCATATCGAAACGAGCACGAGGCTTGAGATAGCGCTCCAAGAGGTACTCATAACCCTCGAACTGCGGCGATACTACATCGCCCAAGCCCTGCAATACTCGTCGCTCACGTTCCAAGAGACGCAAACCCATATATGGCGCACCGAGGTTACCGGTAAGGCAGATCAAATCGTGCTCCTTGGCGCCACTGCGGTAGGTAATCTCGCTCTTCTTGGCACGACCTACGGCGGTGATGTTTACGATAAAGCCAGTGAGCGAAGCCGAGGTGTCGCCACCTACCAAGTCTACACCCGCCTCTTTGCAGGCGAACTCTACGCCCTCGTAGAAGTGGTCGAGGAACTCAACCGAAATCTTCGACGAGATACCGAGCGAGAGGGTAATCTGCTCGGGCACAGCATTCATAGCCACCACGTCGCTGATACCCTTGGTTACAGCCTTGTAGCCGAGGTGCTTTGGTGGGAAGTAGGTGAGATCGAAGTCGATACCCTCCAACATCGAGTCGGTCGAAACGACAATCGCCTTGTCCTTCGACGCCTCAATCACTGCAGCGTCGTCGCCAACACCACACATTGTCGATTTGTTCTTGTTCTGAAACTTTGAGGTCAAGCGGTCAATCAAACCGAACTCGCCCAACTCTGCGATCTCTGTTCTTCCCTTTGCCATAGAAACTTAGCTAAATTAGCTAATTTTTAATTTTACATTTTTAATTTTGCATTCTGCATTATAGGTAGTTCTCAACTACCTTTGCAATGCGCTCGGCAACCTCCTCGATAGTACCTAACGAAGGTACACTCTCGTACTTACCCTGTGCACGATAGAAGTCTGCCACTACGGCAGTCTGTGCATTATAGACAGCGATACGGTTACGGATAATCTCCTCCGACTGGTCGTCGGCACGTCCCGAATCCTTGCCACGAAGAAGAATACGCTTTACGAGCTCCTCCTCGGGTACCTCCATATTGATCATTACCGAGACCTTCTGTCCGTGCTTTGTGAGAATCTCGTCGAAAGCCTCGGCCTGTGCGGTGGTGCGAGGGAAGCCGTCGAAGATTACGCCCTTACCCTCGTTGTTGGTTGCCACGTAGTCGGCAATCATATCGATAACG